>JAGLRI010000043.1 GCA_023136395.1 Candidatus Bathyarchaeota archaeon
AACTTCTACTGGGTTGGATTGGGTGCCCGTAATCTCAACAGGAATGTGTTGAAGTGTTTTTCTAAGTTCTTCATCAGAAATATGGTACTGAAACCGAGCTACCGCTCTTTCAAATAATCTAATCTCTTCAATGAAACGATTGATTGCTTCTTCAACTGGTTTATAACGATCTAACCCAAGTAAACGACGAATAAAATCTCCTATTACCGCAGTTAAGGCTTGTTCTGTACCTCCTGCGGAGCGTATGGGTCCCGCAAAGTATATTGCTAAATATCTTGTTCGGTCAGGATTGTGCTTAATGAGTACGTGAGCTACACCTTGTATTGGTGCTGCGGTAATACCTTCAGTTAAAATGGCAAGAGCTGTTCTTATTGCTTGTTCAGCTGCTTCTTGCTCGTCTAAATGTCCAAATTTACCGCGGACAATTTCCTCCGCAACTTTAAAGGCTACTTCCTCTCGAGGCAGCTTTTCACATAGCTCTCGTATGTTTTCAGCAACCCCAGATGGACCAACTAATCCCTCAACAAGCTCGGCTAAGTCCTTTGCTACTTCAGGTTCTGGGTTTAAGGCGGGATCTAATCCCTTTTCCCTTGCTTTTCTAGCAACTTCATATATTCTTTCTAGATCGCTTTCAAGAATAGAAACGTATTGCTGATGTTCTTTACTCATTTTGATAGTCAAGTTTATTTTCCTCAGAGAGGTCCTTAGTCAACGCTTTAAACGTAAGAAGGCGTTTAGATTATTCGGAGTGTATTCGGCATAAGATAAAGGTCTCCCATTTTTGTTTGATTTGCCCCGTTACCTTTTGATATGCGTCAATGGCTGTTTGTCCTCGGTTCTCCACACACTCTTTACATCGGTTATGTCTCAAATCCGATGGTCCATCACATTGTGCACAATTGAGAAGTAGAACCTCTCCTAAACCATGAATGTTGCTCCAGATATACTCTTGTTCATTATATTGGGGTTCAAAATCTGGCCAAACATCAAAAACGTCATTACGATCTAAAGCCTTTTTTAAGGCATCAAAATAGTGTTCAAACGAGGTCATGTTTTATCCTCCTTAATTTTAATATTATCTATTAACTCTTTAACCCTGTTTTTTGATTTAAAATTCTCCATAGTGGTACTAGTTACAACAACGTTTGCTCCAGCACTAACTATCTCTTTTGCTTGTTTCCCAGTTCTTATTCCACCACCCACGATTAAAGGAACATCAATAATTTTCTTCACCTTTTTTATCATGTCGTTTGGTACACGCTGTTCTGCTCCGGATCCAGCTTCTAAATATACAAAACGCATACCAAAATATTGTGCAGCTAGTGCATGAGCAACAGCGATCTCCGGTTTGTTGTATGGAATTGTAGAAACTCTTCCAATAACACCCACAGATCCTCCTGTTCCAATAACTATGTAACCCAGTGGAATCGTTTCTAAACCAAACTCTTTAATTATAGGGGCGCCTAAAACTTGAGCTCCCGTAATAAAGTAAGGATCTGAGGAGTTAAGCAGAGACATAAACCAGATAGCATCAGCATGTCGACTAATACCAGTCACGTTGTTAGGAAAAATTATCACGGGTATCTTCACTGTCTTCTTCACAGCTTTAATAACATCATCTAAAAGAGGCGTGTAAACAAATGAGGAACCGCCAACCATGATGGCGGCTGTTCCGTAGGATTCTGCTTCAAGAGCAATTTGAGACGCGAGTTGGTTTGTTATTTCCTTGGGGGAACAAAGGTCAATTAGAGTAATATGAATGGCGCCTTCTTCGTGAATTTTATCTATCAAGTATTTCTCAACTTTACCAATCACAGTTAACTCCTCCGGATTTTAGTAAAACTTATCAGTAAATTGACAATATACATCAATTTCTTGTAGGCTCGGGTTAAGATCAAATTTGTCAGATAATCCGCAATTACCACACTGAATGGTAGCAATCTCTTGATCTTTTAAAAGTTTGATTCTTATCGTTTCTTTTCCACATTTGGGACATAAATAAATCGTTGGTAGTTTTCTTTTTTGGACGCGAATTACTTTTCTGCGCCTTCTGCCCATATATAGACCTCAATAATTATGCAATCACAAATACTATGTTCAGTATAACACTATAACTTAAATGTTTGACTAGATTAAAAGGTACAGATCATGTAAAACTTTCCTTTTTTGTGATAAGGTTGTGATTATCACATGTGATATGTCTGTGATTGGTGACATCACGGGTAAAAAGATAAATTTAATCCGCATGTAAATACAAGTTAAAACAAGTTGATGTCGAAGGATGTGAAAAATTTGAAAATACATTTTTTGAATATTAACAAGTTAAGGATTTTTGTTTAATCGTTTATTATACTCAGATAGTTCTATATAATAGTGAATTCTGTATCTTTAAATAAGACTTTTATTTAAAAACCGAAAAATATTTTACTATTGTATACATAATTGTATCCAATAGATCGTTTGTGTTAGTGAAAGAATTTGAGCTTGAAGGAAAACGTGCAAAAGTGGTTGAAACAATCAATTAATGATCCTCTTGTTAAAATATTAATAAAAAATAACACTTTGACAGAAAAACAGTTGGAAACGTTTTTAATTGATGTTCTGTCCGATAATTTAGCAGGAAAAGCTTTAAAGAATGAAGAAAAGGCCCGATTTCGCTTATTAGATGGGGGAGTAAGCCGAGGTGCGTTTAATAGAACGCTAAAACAAGCTCGAAACAATGTTATTAAATCCATATACACCCTTCTACTTTTGGGATACTTAGGAGTTTTTGAAAGTACAAGTTTGGTTCCATACATTGAGATCTCAAATAAACTCCAAAACTACATAACAACGTATAGAGATGTTAGGAAGCGTAATGAAAGAAAAGGTGAACAATTAAGAATGTTAAATATATTGAGTAAAGAGTTAGAGATTAATCTGGAGCAATTATCGAAAACTAAAAATATAAAAAACAGAACGTGATATCACATATCACGAAATCAAAGATTTGAGTTATTTATTTAAAGACGGTATATTATAAAGGAGTGTGTTTGAAGAAGATGCCGTTTTTTATTCGATGGAGGAAAATAAAAATAAGTCTAAATTACGGTTAGTTTAATAAAATACATTTAAAATCGTGTCTTTCTTAGATAGTTTTTGATGTTAATAATATAAACATAAGATAAAGTATTAATGTTTTAAAATGGATAATACTAAATAATTAAACAGAAACGTATATTAATCGTTGTGATGTCACATATCACATATCACGTGTGACACAACAGCATATCATGAGGTAGAGTAGATGACTTCTGATCCATTTTTATTACTGACAATTATATTATTGTTCATGACGATGGGAGTTGCAATTTTATTTTATAGGAAAATAAGGGATGCTTCGAAAGAATATAAAGACGCAAAGAATGTAGTAACTGATATAATTTTTAGTTTTAATAATCAGATAGAGAACCAAAAAAACAACCTCCAGATTGTTGCGCAAAAAATGAAGCAAATTTTCATAACTAATGAGAGAATAATTGAGAGAATAGAGGTTCGTGATAATCGATTTACGAACTTCGAGGATAAAATGAAAATTGACTCAGAAATTGAACAAAAAATATTGGGGCGGTTCAAAACAATCGACAAAAAGATAGAAGAGCGAATTAAGACCCAAGAGAGAATTGTCGAAAAAATTGCGGAGCTTGAAAAAATACAGGGAGGATATAATACAGAAATTCAGACAGTTATACCAATCAGAAAAGAAAGGGCATTAGCTCCGTTAACAGAAACTGAATTGATGGTTCTTGAAACTCTAGCAAGGGAAGGTGAAAAGGCTGCCCCAGAAATTAGAAGAAGAATAGAACTTAGTAGGGAGCACACTTCTCGATTAATGAAAAAATTATACGAAAACGGTTATCTAGAACGTGATACACGGAAAATACCTTATACTTATAGTATTAAAAAAGAAATGCTAAAAATATTAAATATAGAAAGAGAATTAACGTGAAAAATTTGAAAGTTGGGTTATTTCAGTTAAAATCCTATAACGGTGGATATTATTCGTGTTGCTTTTTAAAAGAATCTCGCGGTTAACCATCCGAGATAAATAAGTTGAAATGGTACTTAGATTAACCGGTTCTTTAAATTCTTGCTCATATGCAGATTGAATGTCTCTTGATGAAAACCACATAACAGGAAAATGCTTCGTAATAATTAAATGAACCTTATCAAATTTTGACATATCAGATATTCGTCGACCCCAGTTAGAGTTTGGTTCGGGTACACCCCCAAGTAACTCAATAAGATCGAAAAGACGAATTGCCTTATCTCTCGTAACATGTCCATCGAACGTTATTGTATAGCGATTTCCATCGTCATCGTAAACCTCCACTCGCATCTTCCTGGCGGGCATCTGAAAGCACCTAATATATTACAAATAACACTTCACAAGTTAAAGAAATTATGGTGAAAAAGTCATAAAAAAAACCTAAAATTATTCCTTGAAAACTAAAAAGAAAGGTAAATTGCAGTTTATTTGCTTCACAAACTTCACAAATAACACAAATAAAGAAAAGAAGATATAAGCAGAAAAATTTACTACTCTCGAATGGAAAGCAAGGGGTCTCCTTTTAACTAAAAATAAGGTAAAAATAAGTCAATTTTAATGAAAGAATTTCAGAAAAAGACTCAACAAACTTTTAATTCACAAATGTTTACAATAGAGTTAAATATTTTCTATAGTTAAGATGTTAAAAAACAAAAGTTCTTTATAATATTAATATTACACCACCCTTTCATTTCCATTGGAGTAATTAATGGATAATTTAATGGAATAATTGTTGAAGTGATAGGTGAAAAATAATAAAATAACATTGATACCAAAAAAATTAAACAAATACTTGAAAAAATTTTATAATAATAATTAAATAAAGAAAAAGAATTTATTATTTAGGATCTATTCCTTATAGAATAAGTAATCATATTTTCTTACTATATAGATCTATTCCACAAGAAAAATAGGGGTGTGTGGTATATAATTCAAAATGAGTTTTTTTAACTAGTTTTGTTAAAAAATATTTTTTACAGTTATTTAATTATTTTATTTTTTTATCTATTTTTTTATAGGTGAATTTTTATTTGTTTGAGTGGTAATTCCGTATTTACATTTTTAGTAGGGAGCTATTAATATGGGTAAATTTGACATATTAGATGAAGTTTTCGAACGATCTTTAAAATCTACCCATATTTTTAGAAATAGAGAAGTGTTGCGACACGATTACATTCCTGAAAGACTTCCCCATCGCGAAGAACAAATTCGTCATCTTGGCGGAGTTGCATCCCCTGTCTTACGTGGCTCTAGGTGCTCAAACATTTTTATTTATGGAAAGACTGGGACTGGAAAAACGGCTGTTGTAAAATATGTATTAAATAGGTTAGCTTATAAATCCTGCGAGCTTGGAGCACCGGTTAAGGTTTGTTATGTTAACTGTCGATTAGTCAGGACAGAATATAGAATTTTATCAAGCTTATGTGACGCATTAAATATTAAAATTCCATTTACTGGTTTAGCTGTAGGAGAAGTTTTTGAAAGATTTAAAAGTGGTTTGGATACACAAAAGCTCCTTTTTATTTCAGTTCTTGATGAAATTGACGAACTTATTAAAATGCGTGGGGATTCGCTACTTTACGAATTAACAAGAATGAATGAAGCTTTACAATATAGTAAAATCTCAATTGCTGGTATCTCTAATGATCTTCGATTCAAAGAATTTCTTGGCCCTAGAGTTTTAAGCTCTTTAAGTGAAGAGGAAATGGTTTTTAGATCATATAATGCCTCTGAACTTAAAGACATCCTATTAGAGCGTGCTATGATAGCTTTTAATGACGAGGTTTTATCTGATGGTGCAGTAAGTTTATGCGCTGCCCTTGCAGCTGCAGAACACGGTGACGCCAGGAGAGCCTTAGACTTACTTCGTGTAGCTGGTGAGTTAACCGAACGTGAGGGTACAAAAAACATTGAAGAGAAACACGTAAGAGAAGCTGAGAAAAGGATTGAATACGATCGAATTACAGAGGTGCTATGGAATCTTCCTCTCCATTCAAAACTTACATTATTTAGCGTATATATTTTAGGTAAAGCAAAGTTAAATTCAGCTATTACTGGAGACATATATGAGATATACTGCGAAATTTGCGAACAATTAGAGATAAAGCCACTGACTCAAAGGCGTGTAAGTGGCTTAATTAACGAATTAGACGTAATCGGCTTACTAAATACTCGCGTTGTAAGCTTGGGACGGTATGGACGCACAAAAAAAATTCGTTTAGGTATAACCCGTAGTTTTATTAGAAAAGTCTTCATTGCTGACGATAGACTTGGGCACTTGATCAGTCATACACCTCAATGTTTGGTAAGAATTTCGAGGGGTAAGAATTGAGGATGGATAAAACCAAGATCCTCTCACAAATAACAAACAGATAAATTTTTAAAAGGCATCGAATATTGATTTATTCGCTAGATTTCTAAGGACGTATGAGAAATGTATAAGACGCATGAATTAGCTCTTAAAGGAACAACAACTATAGGCGTTGTGTGTAACGACGGAGTTATATTAGCCTCTGACACTCGTGTAACCATGGGAAACTTTGTAGCTCATAAAAAAGGGAAGAAGATTTACAAGATAGATAACCATTTAGCCATGACCATTGCTGGATCGGTAGCAGATGCACAAAGAACCGTTGAGATACTTAAAACAAACGCCAGATTATATAAATTAAACATCAAGCGACCTATACCCGTCAATTCCTCTGCCCGACTTATCGCAAACTTCTTCTTCTCAGCTCGATTAGCACCGATGATAGCACGCGTTCTTGTTGGTGGAGTTGATGACACTGGACCTCACATTTTCAATTTAGATCTCTTTGGCAGCCTCACAGAGGAGAAATGCGTTGCCACAGGCTCTGGTTCACCCATAGCCTATGGGGTGCTAGAGGACAAGTATAAAGAAGACATGACGATTAACGCGCTTCTTCCCGTCATTTTGCGGGCAGTTGACTCAGCTATGAAAAGGGATACTGCGAGCGGTGACAGCTTTGATATCGCGACCATAAATAAAGATGGTTACCGCGAATTAAGTGATGAAGAAAAGAAAAACATTTTGTGAAAGCAAAAACGAGGAGATATAATCTTCTATTATATAACTACATTTTCCGAAAGTGTAGATACCATAGATCCTACTTCTCGGCCTATCTATTAACCTAAAAAATATTGACGCGTCTCAAATTGTATATATTGAAAGACTACGTAAATCCTTTAGATGAAAAAACATTACTATTCCGAAATTGAAGGAGAATCAATCTTTTGGAAATACAGCACCGACATTTCATGAAGGAAAAAGATGCAACACGACTACTTTCAAGTTTTTCCAAGAGTTATAAAATAAACATAAAGCAACTATTAGGATCCTCAATTAATCTCGAGCAAGCCGACGCTCAAGGTATAAGGGTCTTCTTCCTTAACGGAGAATTATTATTAGCAGAGGTAGACACGCAATTGTTTCCTACCTTAGCTTTCCGTCAACTATTTCCACATCTACCAAAGATAGTAGTTGATATGGGTGCGGTACCACATGTGTGTAACGGTGCAGACGTGATGGCTCCTGGAGTAGTTCGTATAAATGGGCGCTTCAGTGAACAAGACTTAATCCTTGTCGTGGACGAGCGTCATGAAACCAGTTTAGCTTTAGCTATCGCTTTAGTAGATTCCACGTCTATAAAATCCTTCACGCATAAACGGGTGGCAAAAAACATGCACTATGTTGGCGACAAACTATGGAAAACAATAAAGCAAACATAACAGACTTTCCATATTTTACTCCTGCTTCAAATCCAATTTCTAAAAGCTCAAAACTTGAAAAGTTGATATGATTATATTAATTTTTATTTTAAACAACATTTATTTAAACATGCCTTTATCAATAATATGAATTGTCACATATTTTTTTCTCATGTTTTTTTAAAAAGAAAACATGTAAAAACAAAGATAACATATACCAAGAGATCACCCGCATGTTAGAATTCATTAAATTCAAAACAAGCTACTTTTACTTTAAAGCGGTGTTTATACATTGTCAAAATTTTCTAAGAGTTGGGTAAGCAAAGAGAGTCCTTCTATCAGTTCAAAGATTAAGGAGACCATTCGTCCTCCAGGTCCATTGAAGCCACGCCTTGACCGTGCTGTAAAACGCATCGATGTACAAATTCAACGATTGGGTCATGCATCTGAGCGATTCGTGGAAAGAGATAAATCAATCTTCAATCGGGTTGTAGATGCTTACATGAAACACGATGAACAACGCGCTAACATTTTCGCTAGTGAGCTCGCAGAAATTCGTAAAATGGAGAAGATGATACTGCATGCAAGACTTGCTTTAGAACAAATTGTCCTTAGGTTGAAAACGGTAACAGAGCTAGGCGATATAGCGGTAACACTAACTCCCGTGGTTGGTGTAATACAGAACATTAGAGGTGGAATGGCAGCTGTCTCTCCTCAAGCTGAAAAAGAACTGGGAGAAATTGGGAGTTTGCTGAGTGGAATAGTCATGGACGCCGGTCAAGTAGCAGGGACGTCTCTCGACTTTGAAATGATAAACGAAGATTCAAAGAACATCTTAAATGAAGCAGCTGTAGTCGCGGAGCAAAGGATGAAGCAGAGATTCCCAGATTTACCGTCCCTTGTGACACAACCAACTGGAGAAGAATCCCCGAGCACTATATAATTAGATCCTACGCTCTTAAAGCGCCTACGCCATCAATTTTGATGCGTAGGCGAACTCTCTTCCCCCTCCCCCCCCCTTTTTGACAAATAAA
>JAGLRI010000044.1 GCA_023136395.1 Candidatus Bathyarchaeota archaeon
GTTAAGAGAATCTTGAAAAGACTACTTTTTTTAGTAAATGCCGACATGAGTTTAGCTTGGAAATCCATGTCCCCCTTCATTGAAAACTCGGTTTGGAGGTTTTTCTCAATAATGATCTTGAAAATTTTATCAGTTGTCTCATCTGATAATCGATTCGCAATATTTCGCGCTAAAAGCATTAACTTAAACTCTCTCCCTAACTTTCTTTTCCACAACGTTTCATATTCTCTCAAGAAATTGCGGGTAGTAGTTCGTCGTTTTACCGCTTCCGCTACTATCTTCCCAGAAATCAATGCGCAAATACCACCTAAGATAACTCCCCCTCCAGTCGTTGGTTTCACCTGACCAGCAGCATCTCCCACCACAACAAAGTTGTCGAGAAACGTCCTTGGAATTGGTCCGCAAGTAACTATGCGACCTGCTCGAACTAAAATACGAGTGGGTTTAATGAAGCGGTTTTTAATAAAACTTTGAAGGTTTTTAAGGGGATTGCTGGTACTGCAAGCTAAACCTACCCTCGCAGAATTACTATTTAAAGGAATAACCCAGGCAAAGAAGTGAGGAGCTATTTTTTTACTTACATAAATTTCGGCGTATGCTGAATTCACATCTATGTCAGTTAACTCAAATTGTATGGCAGGTAAAATGTACTCAGGTTTTAGAGCTTTTAATTCTATTTCTTTTACAAAGTGAGAAGCTATACCCTCTGCATCCACAACAACACGGGCATTTATTTGCCCCCAAGGACCACTGACCATAATTTGCTTATTTCTTCTCTTAATTTT
Organism: Candidatus Bathyarchaeota archaeon; assembly: GCA_023136395.1. Lineage (GTDB taxonomy): Archaea > Thermoproteota > Bathyarchaeia > Bathyarchaeales > Bathyarchaeaceae > JAGLRI01. Next base: position 786 of record JAGLRI010000044.1, read on the forward strand.
TTGAACATTAGACTGCAATTTAATGTCAACTCCAGCACAAGTTGCTTGCTTTGCTAAAAATTTATCAAACTTGCTTCTATCCACAACGCAAGCTACGGCCTCTTCTCTTTCCACCGTAAATGATAAACCAGAAGGAGAATGAAAACGTGCACCATTTAGCTTGTTCTGTACAAAATCTGCGTTTAAAGGTACTCCTATCTCCATTAATCCATTTAGGCTCAACAAACCTGCACAATGGCAAGGCACCCCTATCTCCTTATGTTCCTCAAGAACTATTACGTCCACTCCTCTTTCCGCAATTTCTCGCGCAGCGATAAGACCAGCTGGACCCGCGCCTATCACTACTACATCTGTATTCAGCATAATGTATCAAATACTGCCAGGAATGTTAGATCAACACTTAAATTTATTTATGATATATGGCCTGCGATGATTAAAACGAGGCATACATGCAGGGAGTAGATTTTCTTAATTGTGTGATGGTAACTCCAATTTATAATTTAACTTACTAACTTTATTGTTTGAGGAATTTGACCCGCTTTTCCAACCATGTCCCGGAAGATAATGAACACGCCTTTTACTCCCTTTACGGACAAAGCTTTATTGATACCATGACCAATTGCTTCACTGGTTTTTTCACCTTTAATTAGATTTCCAGCAGCAGTGGCTACGGCATCAGCTAACCCAGCATTCAAAGCGAAAACAGTAACTGCTTCTGCCTCACCAAAACTTAATGCGTGGCTGAACAAGCCTGAGCTTGTGGCAACACCCATAGGGAAGCTCTTTAATCTAAAGCCAAAATGTTTTGAAAGTGGAGAATCACCCGCTAGAAGAGCGATGTCTATTGGTCTGTTTGATTTAGCGAAGGCTTCTCCCCCATTTTCAACAACAGCTACTTTAGCTCCCTTTAAAAGCATATCATGGACTGCGAGGTCAGCTAACACTCCTGCAACAGCTGCCATTGGTCCTACGTTTGCTTTCTTAGCAGCTTCAGCCATCAACTTAGCTATTATTGGGCCGTTAGTCACATGGACTGGCTGGAGTGAATAAAGAAATTGGGGATTATCTTTAATGTACATCTCAAGTTGTTTCCTGTGATATTTTATTGAGGATATGGCACTCTCTATGGCAACTTCAATATCGGTTATTATTGTACACTTTGTCTCTTTATACTGAAAAACTCGTTTAAATTTCTCATTAACCATGAGAGACCAACTCGTTTCCTCTGTATCAGCCAATCAGTTTTATCGCTCTAGCTGGACACGCATCAACACATAAACCACATGTGTTACCAATACATTTTGCCTCGTTGAAGAAAATTGATAGATCATCTTTGAATGTAATAGCTACCACTGGACAAAGAGCAATGCATGCACCACAGTCAAAACATCTTTCTTTGTCCACCTCAACCATTTTACGAACAACAACATCCACACCCTTCTTGCGAAAGGCGTCAATGACCTTTTCAGCTTGGGCTAAAGCTATCTCTGCAAGGATCTCTCCTCCTTGTTGATCGATGCGGGCGCTCAGAATATTTACAGGAGTTTTCTGTTCTAGAATCACCTGAGATGTTATTGGTTGATCAACGATTTTTTCCGAAAATTTTAGCAGAATTCTAACCAAGACTTTACCTCCCAAAGAGTTTTGAGACATCCTCGGATGTGATGATTCCAAGAACTTTCCTGTCATGATCAATTACCGGTAGAGCAGAAATATGATGTTGTGCCATTTTCCTTGCAACTTCATCTATTGGTTTGTCAGGAGTTGTAGTTACTACTTTTCTAATTATTATGTCCTTCAGCTTTGGTTTTCCATTCGCTACCGCTCGGGTGATGTCCCACGAGGTTACAATACCCATTAGTTTTCCTTGATCATCAACCACAACTATGTGGTTTACTGAACGTTCAATAATTCGTTGAGCAACTGCACTTATCTCTTCGTTTTCCGTACATGTTGCAGCGGTGTGGACGAGACTGTTAACGAAGGTTATTTCCTTGGTTTGCTTCATGGGCTTGAACGTCGTGTCGGTAGGAAGGCGTTCAACAGGAGCAGTCAAATAGAAAGCTGTATCTTCGATTAAAGTTTTAAGCTTCTCTGCAATCACCCTCGCTTTCTTTAGGCTAGAGAGAGGACTTACCCTAACCGTTTTGTCATGGATTGTTATCCTTCCAGATTTTAATTCCTTGTAGTTTACCCTTTCAATTTTTGGGCGGTCTCTTCGTGGGATACCGTAGTCAACTATATCGGTAAAAATTTCTTCATCACGTATGGCAACCTTCTTAGCTACTCCCGCGTTCAATATTGGTATTGGTATGCCGATGCCCAGATATAGAGTTGTACCATATTTAGTGTAAGCTGCTCCCCGGATAAAATCGGGGCTCATTTTTTTACAGTCTCCTTGAACCATTAGAGTACCGAACCGATTTTCGGGGTTATGTTGTGTGCCTTCTCCAATCACATAACCTTGGGAACCGCCTAAGAAGATACGTGTTCCAACACCTATTGTTTCATAGTCTGGATCGTTCATTAAGGGGTTTAACGCGCCAGATCCTGAGAAGGTTGCGTTTCCGAAGCGAGGAAGAAGCTTGCCCATATAGGTGTAGATGGTCTCTGAGCGACTATTAGTCGCACAAACGTAACGTTGATAACAGTTACGGAAGTTTAACAAGTGGAACTGGTTTAAATCGTTCTTCGTTATTGTTGTTTCAAGCCGTGTTCTTGGGTAGCAGTCTGTTCCATATGCAGTTGCTCTTAGCTCAACCTCTTTTCCTTGGATCAATTCTTCTATTATATGGCCTCCCCCGTATTCAAAGGGTCTTAGTTCAGACATATTTGTTGCGCCTATGTACAAATCTACAGCCGCACCTGGGTGACACACTTCAACATCATTTATCCAAGCCTTTTGGATTTTTATTGGTGGATCCGCGTGTCCAAGATTGATAATTGCCCCCGAGGAGCACATCGCCCCAAATGTTCCAGTTGTAACGACATCAACCTCCTTGAATGCAACCTCTATTCCGCTACTTTCCACCAGCTTCTTCATTTCTTCAACAGTTAAAACCTGAACGTCTCTTTTTTTTATTTTTTCATTAATCTCGGTTATAGACCGCTTATTCTTTTGTTGAAAAGCTTTTTCTGTTAGTTTGGACACCTCCTGAACATATTGGTCTTTTTAGCAAAATTCTTATATTAATATTTTTTTGTAATTAATATTCCAAAAAGAATATATTATCATGTAAGTAAATTATAATTGTGCTACCATCTCTTGAAGAAATTTCTAGAAAGAGAAGAATATTGGGTTTAACACAAAAAGAGTTAGCTAGGTTAGCTGGTGTAAGTCAATCCCTAATTGCTAAATTAGAATCTGGAAAAATTGATTCATCGTATACAAAGGTTAAAGCCATATTTGACGCGTTGGAACAACTAGAGATAAAGAGGGAGATTCAAGTTAAGGAAGTACTTCACAATAATGTTATTGGCGTTCATAAAAATGCTTTCGTCACAGAGGCTGTACAGTTGATGAAGAATCATGGCTATTCTCAGCTTCCCGTTTTTGAGGGAGAACGCGTTGTTGGAAGCGTCTCCGAAAAAACCATTTTGAACCAAATTTTAAATGGTAAAGATTTAGCTCAAATATCCATGCTAACTACCAGCGAAATTATGGAAGAAGTTTTCCCACAAGTAGGAGAAGATACCCCGTTATCACTCATTTCGAGTGTCCTGCAGCTTTATCCCGCTGTTTTAGTGTCAAAGAAAGGAAAAGTTATTGGGATTGTAACGAAAGCTGATTTACTAAAGATGCTTCCATAACGCATAAAGATGATTGAATATTTCATTATTTTAGGAAGAAATTTTAGAAAAAGTCTTTAGTTTTTAAAAACGAGGCTGATGGAGTAAGATGAAATTTTCATTCATAAATCCTAGTCCTCCTCTATCAAGTATGGCTGAGATGTGCATAACCGCATGGCCTCCATTAGGTATTCTGTATTGTGCAGCGGTCTTAATGGAGGAGGGGGTTGAAGTATCCGTACTTGATCAGGCAGTTAAGGGTTTTTCCTTAAAACAAACTTTAGATTGGGTGAAAAAAGAAGATCCTGATATTTTTGGTTTTTCAGTTTTAAATAGTGTAGCAGGAGAGGCACCAAAAATTGCGGAACAGGTAAAAGTGGAAAACCCAAACATAATAATTGTTATGGAGAACTATCATGCGTCCCTTAATGCAGAGAGAATTCTCACAAAATATTCCTCAGTGGATGTGATAGTTCGAGGGGAAGGGGAATATGCTTGCCTAGAACTTACCAAATGTTTAGAGAAAGGAGCGACCATAAATAAAGTTAAAGGAATAACCTTTAGGAATAAGGGTAAGATCGTTTCCACTCCAGATAGACCATTGATTAGAGATGTGAATTCGCTTCCTTTTCCTAATCGTGACTTAATAGATGCGCAATATACCTCCACGATTTATGGAGTAAAGGTTGCAACTAAAAAATTTACAACTCTCCTCTCGTTCCGTGGTTGCCCTTTTAAATGCATCTTTTGTGGATGCACAAAATTCTTTCAAGGAACATGGAGACCAAGATCAGTTGAAAACGTTATTAAAGAATTGGAATTACTTCAAAGTAAAGGCTATGAACAGTTCCTCTTTGTAGATGATAATTTCACCCTAAATGCTAAAAGAGTGATAAGGCTTAGTCAAAAAATCAGAAAAGAAAGGATGAACATAGAATGGTTCTGCGACTCAAGAGTAGACGGCTGCAGGTATGACGTGTTTAGGGAAATGGTGAAGGCTGGCTGCAAGACCGTTTACTTTGGTATAGAAAGTGCTAATCAGAGGATTTTAGATTATTATAATAAGGGAATAACTCCCGATCAATCGAGGAGAGCTATTCGTACAACTAGAAAGGCGGGGGTAGACATTATTGTTGGTTCATTCATACTTGGAGCTCCGGATGAAAACAAACACGAGGTGCAAAAAACCCTTCAATTTGCACACGAATTAGACATCGACGTGCCTTCCTTAAATATCCTGGGAACATTCACAGGAACAAAAATCTGGGATGACCTTGTGACCAAAGGATTTATTGACGAGGAAAAAAGTTGGGAAACAACTCTGCTAGTTCCTGAAGTTTCACCACATACTGTTCCTCTTGATGTAATCCGCTCGATGATTTATGAATATTTCCGAGCATTCTATCTTCGCCCTAAAAAGGTTCTAACGGAAATATTAAGGACATTAAAAAGCTCATTAAGGATCGTGGCGGTTCTTAATAATATACCCAAATTCAACAATCTTATAAATACCTTAAAGCAAGGAGTTGGGTACGATAAATAAAGAGACTGCTTTCTACCTTCATTGCATATAGTTGATTTAGACTTGGAACACCCTAATTATCATGGATAAGTTATTAGAACCTGAACTTTTCGACAAAACTTTATTTGACATTTTAGGTAGTATTTCCTTCAAAATGTTGATCTGCACTTCCCTCTATCTCCCGCCCATAATCTGAAGCAGTTTTTCGCCTCTCTATTTTCTCGCATTCAGGACAAAACATTTGTCGTCTCCTTGATGATAACACGTAGCCGCACCTTGAGCAGAATGCAGATATCACACCTAAATTAGTATCAGAGGTTGATAGCTGGTATGTTCTGTTTTTATCACTAATTACCTTAGCTCGCATGATGTCGCCGGCTTTACACACTTCAAACATGGTCTCTACGTATCTTGGACTTACTGCAGAGATGTGCAAAAGTCCAGTGAAAAAACCTGTTAGAATTTTTTTTCCAATTTTACTAATACGCAACGTAGCACTTTTACTAGATACACTTGAAACTTGACCTGTGACAATGCTACCAACTTGAGGAACATTCACCCTATGAGCTAGAGGGTGCACTGAAACTTCTTTATTTAATACATCCAGAAGCACACGTCCAATGATATTAGAATATACGAAGCTTTGTTCGACGTATGTTCCATATCCTGGAATAAATTCCTCAATAACACCTAATCGTTCACCTGGAGTTACAAATTGTCCACTTCTTTTCGCTTCACTCATACATTTTTCCCTACATTTTAAAGATTGGCTTAATACTATAATTTCTTTTTGGTGCGAAACCGATCCAAGAAATAAACTTTTTGAGTCTCAGAATGGTTTAGATTTTGGATGTAAGTTGAGTTGACTTTTCTAAATCTATCTAATGATTAAACCTTTTTTGTATAATTCTTCCCAACTCATGGCTCCCAACAAGACTAGAGTTTCGTTGAGAGTGAGAACAGGTTTGAGAAAAAATGATGTGTCATATAAAGCAACACAGGGACAGGTCGTGTTTGTAAATGCATCAATGTTAGGAAACTGCATAAGTGCCTCAGAAGTGACCTCTCTAAGTGCAAGCAATGTGACTTTCTTACCATTTTTCTCTAATTTCTCTTTAATTTCAATAGCTTCCTTAACCCTTTTTTGTCCACTTTTTAAGCCGATTAACACCCCAAATTTCTCCGCTTTTCTTGCTTCAAAAATGCTTGCCCACCTCTGCTTGAGTAATTTCTGAACCTCAATGTTTAAGGAGTATGCGTTTTTCTCAAATGGATCCGCAACAACCACAGGTTTAGCTGTGGCTAATGCTGTTCCCAGGGCATGAAGCTTTCCCCCACCAATGAATAGAAATCCATCAACATCCCCTGAGATGGCTCTAGCGCTACTGTAATCACACCCAATCACCTGCCCGTCATATTTCACGCGTCCACCCGCTCTCCCAATAACAGCCCTTTTCCCCTGATCATGTAGCAGCCCCTTTGCCGTATCCAGCGTTTGAATATGCTGGACGGTTGTTACTAAACCAACGGTTTTCCAGTGATTGAGTAGAGGTATCGCCTTCATTATCGCTGTATTGACATTAATCTTTGCTCTCGCTTCAATGTACATAGTTGGTATTCGTCCTTGTGGAATCATCCTACTATGACCATAATGAACAACAAGATCTACACCCAAACTTTCAGCATCGTGAAACGCTAAGTCACAAGCACCATAACATGGATCAGACGACACAATTGCCAAAGCCCCAGCTTCTTCTACAACTACTGCTAGACGAGGCCCATCTGCTTTTAACCCTTCAGGAAGCTGAATGAGAACCCTTTTAGCCCCTTGTTTTTTTATTTCATCTTTTAACCGGCTCTCTTCAAAATTAAACATCATTACCACTGCATCTTGGATAAATGCCACACTCAAAAAAGTTTCGAGAAGACGTCTTCTATCGTTTTTAGAGATGGTCTCTCTTTAGCCAATAGAGTATAGCCTGTCCATGGGATTTAAACTTCCAGCCATGTCTTTTTGGATAGTCATAACCACCCTCTTCGTTAAAAAAAGGACGGATAAGAACGTCGCAGCTTATTCTTGACGCCAATTGGAAGATCTCTGAAACCAGCTCCGTTGGGGGGCGAAGGGAGTAAATTAAATCAGCTCCTATGTAAACTTCCATTTGAGGCCTTAAAATATTGTCATATACGGGTTCAAGCTCTGGATAAGCCTTCTTAGTGTAGATAAGCTTCTCCCTATCGATGTCAGTTACAACCACCTTAGTACTTGGAAGACACACTTTTATACGCTTAGCAACCAATGGATTTGCTCCGACACCGATTTCAACAATTTTCTTAGCACTTCCGTAGTTTGTTACAATAAAGTTGACAATATCTTCATTGTCAGGAAGACTAAAAGGTAACATTTTGAATAAAAGAAATCTACTCAAGCTCTTCGGACCATCTAGGGGTAAAGAGGGATTTAAACTCACCCCGACGCTCCTCAGCTTTACGACGCTCCTCAAGGAGAAGTTTTCGTTCGATACTTGCGGCCATTAATCTCGTTTTTACAACAACATCGGGATTTACACTTATACTGGTAGCACCTTCATTGATCAAAAATTCAAGATATTCTGGATAATTGCTAGGTGCCTGACCACATATACTTGTTGTGACTCCGTGTTCTCTGCACAAATGAATAACGTGT
>JAGLRI010000045.1 GCA_023136395.1 Candidatus Bathyarchaeota archaeon
GTTTTCCTTCTTGCGCTTGCTAGTTATATTTTGAAATATAAACTAGTAGCTGCGATCAGTATTGTAGGAACCGTTTTAATTCTATGGCTTCTGCTCAAGAGATACAGCAATAAGGTTAGAACTCTAACGCATATCTGGTTTGCGTTTCTCTCATTTTACCCTCTTTTCCTCATTGGCTCTCATCTCGCGAAGTCTATGGGGGATATTGATGGGTTACGGGCAAGCTTTTTCGAGCTAACTGGATTAACTGGCATACCTGAGGCGATGTTAGGTTCGACTAGTCCACCGCCAGCATGGGTTTCAAGTGCAATAATCCTATCAATTGCCGTTTTAACGGTATGTATACCTATACTCTGGATTTGGGACATCAAGAAGAAGCAGACGGTGTATGACTACACGGGAATACCGCGGTGGCAGAAGTGGTTAACCGTGTTCCTAGTCTTCTACGGTATAACATATATACATGCTATGGCGTTTGGCTGGTTCCTCCTCGGACGTTTTGAGGTATTCTTGATGTTTGGACTCTATCCTTGTCCCATTAATCTTGTTCTCGTAGCTATTCTGGCTCCATTAGCTCCTAAAGTAAATAAGCCGATGTACATCGCTGTCTGTCTTATGGCCATTCTGGGAGCTTTCTTTAACCAAACTATCGGTATGTCAATAAACTTGGACGCTTTCGCTGTTTCCCCGGTAGGTGTATACGGTTTAATAATGCTCTGGAGATCAACTAGGAAAAAGACTATAGAATAACTGTTTGGAACAGCTAGTTAGTATAAAGTGGATTATACTACAAAGAATTTCGCTTATGATATAGTAAAGACTAAAAGAGAACTTAGCTTTGAACCCAAGAATGGTCTAAGAGAAGGTATCGAAAAACCGTCAACGGGTATCAAGAAAACGGGTATCTCAAATCTGATTTTTGAGAAAAATTAAACATTATTCGATGCTTATCTACCCATGTTATTGACCTAGCTAGCTAAAACTCTTCTAACCAAATATTAAAGTATCTAAATATTTTTTATTTGGAGTAGTTGTTAACTCAATGGTGCGGGGAGTTTAATGAAGACAATAGAAGAACGAAACCAAATTAAAAATGAGATGTTGAAGTTGCTAGATGATAATGGCGTAAAAGGCTTAGATATTACAAATGTTTTAACTGATTTAATAGAGACTTTCTATAATCTACGCAGAAAAACATTTTTTTTAATTTATACCGGAAAATATAGTCAAGTTAAGGATGAAATCACGTCTTTATTTTTTAAAAAACATGAAATCGAAGTTGATGATGCAGTTCAGATTTTAGAAGAAGTGTTAAAATAAATTCATTATTATACCTACTTTCATATACACTTATGTTGTTGTCTTTTTTGGTTTTAGATAAATATATTTGAGCTGTCCTTTTTTCACTTTAAGCTCTATCGTCTTTCCAACGTTTCCTATAGCGGAGACTGATAGTCGGTTACGTACTCCTCCTTTTCTAAATCCTAAACATAACTCAGTAGCCTCTCTTGTTAATTCAACCTCAAGATGAGTAATTTTCCAATTGTTCAGATCAAATATAATCTCTTTTACGGTACCTACATTCAAGTCTTCGCAAATGACTTTCTTGCCCACTAGTTCTCTTATCATTTTTTGTCTGAATTTTCTTTTATATTTATCAAAAAATACTTTGTGAATATAGAGTATGAACTACTGATCTGCATTGGAAAGGAATTAACCTACTTTTCTATAAATCGATCATTTCATAATGAACGAAACATTTCGAACTCTTTTACATCTGTATGTCTAGTTTTAGAGTCTAAGGGAGTTGTCCTTTTTCTGTAGTCATTTCATTAAAGCATAGGTTTTATACGCTATTAACCCTATCATCTACTAATTTAGGTGATTTTTTTAACCCCAATTCCTACAACTGAAAGCGATGTCTCATCTGAGTCCATTTTCAGCTTCATGAAAGGTAATGTGCTAGTGATAACGGTAACTCGTATCTTCGGCATGTTCTCCCGAAGCGCAGTCAATCCATACCTCTCGCTTTACATTTTAGCTTTAGGAGGAACAACCGCCAATATCGGTTTTTTAAACTCTCTTAGACCCCTAGCAAGCCTATTAATTTTCCCTATCTCAGGATTCGTTGCTGACCAAAGCGGTCGAATTAAATTGATTGTCACAGCAGGATACATTTCCGCGTTAACTTACTTGTTCTACATCTTCGCCGATACCTGGATTATGCTAGCGATAGGTAATTTCATCATGGGACTGATCGTTTTCCATTTTCCAGCCCAATCCGCACTTATGGCTGACTCTCTGTCACCTAAACAACGGGGTATTGGCTACGCAACCTCCAGCGCCATTCCTGGAGCTGTAGCGATATTCGCACCTTACTTTGCAGGATATCTCATTGATGCAGTTGGAGTAGATCCAGCGATGAGGTATCTTTACATCCTCTTACTTGTATCTTATGCAGTCTCAACAACAATACAAATGAAATTTCTTAAAGACACTGTTGAACGACCTGGACTCGGCTTAGGCTTTTCTAATCTTAAAAAGATCTTAGTGGAATCATATCGCAGTGCTGCGGAAATCCTAAAATGGACACCAAAGAATTTAAGAGCTCTAGCATTAGTGATCGCATTTAGCTTTACGGCTAATGCAGTAGCTGGACCTTTCTGGGTTATCTACGGAACTCATGTGATCGGTCTTTCTGCTTCAGAATGGGGACTAATCATTCTTTTATCTTCAGCCTTCAGAATAGCCATCTCAATTCCCGCTGGAGCTGCAGTTGATCGTTTTGGAAAAAGAAAAACAATTATCGCTTCTTTTCTACTTACAATTCTACCAGTTCTATACTTCACCCAAGCAAGAGGATTCATAGAAGTCTTAATCCTTCTTCTATTACTTTCAACGGCAAACGCCTTCCTAGGTCCTGCATGCTCATCGTTTATGGCTGACCTTGTACCACGGGAGATGAGGGGAAGAGTTATGGCTGCTTTCGGTCGAGGCGCGCTAATGATCAGTACTGGGAGGGGTGGTGGTGGAGGACCAGGTATGGGTTTCATCTTCGCCATTCCAGTAATGTTCGGATCTGTAATAGGTGGATACATCTATGGCATAAACCCCATGCTTCCATGGCTACTCCAATCCATTCTAACTCTAGGAAGCCTCGTTCTTAGCGTAACGTTAATACGCGAACCTAAAAATGTTGAAATCTAGGTCGTAAAAAATAGGTAATATTGAGATACATTCATAGGAAAACTTAGAATCTTAATCTAGGGATAATCAGAGGTTCGTGAATCTATGAAAATAATGATTTACAGAGAGTACGAACCCAGTTCTGTTTTGAATGTTCATAAGCGTGTTGATGGTGGCTGGTTTTGGGAAAAGTACGGTGCTTTCCCATACATGGGTTGTTATTACGGTTGTGAGTACTAGCTAGCTTTCACTTTTTTCAAGATCCTTTATAATCTATTATACTCTTAAATTATTGATTTTTTATCAAGTTCTCTAAAATCTAAGACCTTTCATCCGTCAATTATGTTGTAATCGTTTTTCTAACTTGGAGATAAAGGAAAATATCCTCAAATAAATTCTTGTTTTTCTTTATGTGTTGTATAATTTTTGAGACTTCGGTCTTGCCAACTTCTGTATTTATGAGGAATTTTTTAAGGATGTTGCGTTCTCGGTCCGTAAAGACGTAAGACCTCATGGATTCTCAACAGTAGAGCTAAGCATATAAATTTAATTAAGCGTCAATTAGATTTTGGATAACAAAAAATTGAAAAATTAAAGTTAGTACTCACCAATTGTATACTGAACTCTTCTAAATGCTCTGTTATGTTACGTAAAACATGTCGTTGGATCTAGGTACTTCTCTTCGTTCCGGTTCTCTAATTGTTATTTCATCTTGGGCATTAGTAGTTATCTCACAGTCATATTCTATGAACGGCTGCGTGAGTTCAGCAAGATTTTTACTTATCCCTTGCAAATCCTCACGAGAAAATTTTATCATAACGTTTGGATTGTTAATCCATTCAATCCATCCTGATAAGCTTCGTTGAAGTGCAAATAGAATAAACCTTATTGTTCCCACCATTTCCAATCGATCTTTTCCCTCGGTTTCAAGCGTCTTTATTTGATCTAAAATTTTTTTACAGTCTTGAACCCATCGCCCACTCATTTTTTTTCAACTCTTTATGACGTGTGGTATATCAATTATAAAAATCTTCTGTCTTAATACAAAAATAAAGAGGATATTCTTCCTTTTCTCCTTTTTTGCAAGAACGATCTAGACAAGTTTACATTCAAAAAAAGAGGAGACGAAGGCTACCTTCGTCTAAGAAAGAGATAAGCAGCAGCTACTGCTATGACGATAACAACTCCTGCGTATATGTACACACGATTGTCTGGTGGTGATTCTTCCCCATTACCTGCCTCGGCGATCGCTGCGTCAGCAGATGTTGCTGCAGATGCAAAATGAGTAGCACCCCAAGTTTCCCATGGTCCAGCTAAGTCTATCAGATCATCAGATTCAATGGCTAAGATCTCTGCATATGTATCTGAAACATCAGGTAACGCGGTATAGTTAGATACAGCTGCTTGGTAATCCTCGTCGTCCCATAATTCCAAGTCCTCGCATTCCAAAATTTTTCCATAGGCTGATTTGGCTGCTCCATGGTTCTTGGTAAGCCAGTTAGCGAACATCTCTCTTACATTACTGTACATAACATTGTAAGCGGTAACGTTAAAGTCTTCTATGACTGGAACACTAGTTGCATTGAGCCAAGCGCTCAATATGGGAGCTGTTGCAGCAGCGTCTTCTCGTATCGGCATTCGACCTTTCCCTACAGCCTCCTGCCCTCTCTTGCTGGTTATGTAATCCATGAAAGCTTTTGCTTGAGGAAGGCGGGCTGTTCCATTAAGAATGGCTACAGGATCAGCACTGATAGTAGTTCCTCCGCCTAACGCAAATCCTACGTCCATACCCGCTATTTCCTGCTCCCAAGCGTAATAGTCAATTGTAATTCCAATGCCATAATCTCCGCGAACGACATACAATGGCACCGCGTGACTCGACTGGAGGAATAAGCCTACGTTTCCCGTTACATTAGCCCAATATTCCCAAGCTTCTTCATAGCCAGATTCGGCTTCATCCCAACCTGCTTGTGAAATAAAATGTTGGATGACTATCAGAACGGTGGCGGTTGTCGAACCGGATTTTGCTGGGTCACACATGGTGATGTGGCCTTTATAGATGGGTTTTGTGAGGTCTTCCCACGTTTCGGGTTCGGGAAGGTTGTTCGCCGTTAAATATTCCTTGTTCCACATGAAGCCAAAAGATGAGAGTGCAGCTGCATACCACCTTCTTTCAGTTACAAAATCTGGATCCTTAAGGTCCCAACCTCCAAACTCATCTACAATATTTGCATCATCGGTAACGTTGTACGCTTCAAGGAAAAGGTTGTAAGACCTGACGGCTTTCTTGAAGTAGTATTCTCCTCCGCCCCACCAGACGTCTGCTTCGGGGCTTCCAGCCCAAGCTTCAACTGTTGAATAACAAGCACCTGAGCTCTTCATTATTGTTGAAACGCTGATCGTCTCTGAATAAGTGTCTTCATACCATTCTTGAAAATCTTCAATCACATCATTAGCGAATCCCGATGAGTGTGGATGTAAAATGATCAATGAGTCTGGATCTGCTTTGACCACAGGAATAGTTGTGAAAATGTTAGCTCCAGCTAAAAGAAAGAGCAATAGAGATATAGTTAATAAAAGTCGCTTTTTCTCCTTTACAATCAATTTGATTTCTCCTCTGAGATAAATTGTTACGCAAATATATAAAAAACTTGTGACAATATACCTGTCTAAATGAGTGGGTTGTAGATATGAGGTTAAAACTTCCTCAATTCAAGTTTAAGAGACCCATTAATTGGTTTGCTATAATCCTCTTTGTTATTTCATTTGGCTTACTTTTTGTCTTTGTTATTCTTCCCATACTAAATGTTTTTATTGGGGCTTTCTGGTCAAAAAACCAGTGGTCTTTCGGTAATTTTTTTAGCTATTGGAAGATTTCCTCAAATCGAAAAGGATTGAGTAATAGCTTATTGGCAGGTTTATTTACAACTATCCTTTCTTCGTTGATAGGGGTCCCTATAGCTTATTTAATGACAAGATACCGGTTCACTGGACGGAGAGGCTTCCAAATTTTACTCACACTTCCCTTGGTTCTGCCTCCCTTTATCGGAGCTTTTGCTATGCTTGTGATGCTTGGTCGAAATGGTATAGTAACTAATTTCTTAAGGATAACCTTAAATCTTGCTCTTTCAGAAGGTTTTATTCAACCCAATCTCCAAGGTTTGGTTCTAGTACAGGCGACTCATCTCTGGCCACTAATTTATCTTAACACAAGTGCAGCTTTAAGTAAGATAGATCCCAGCTTAGAGGAGAGTGCGCGAAATTTAGGAGCCTCTGGGATAGATCTCTTCAGGAGGATTACTTTTCCATTGGCTCTTCCAGGATTTGTTGCTGGTGCCCTCCTCGTATTTGTTTGGAGCATTTCAGACATCGGTACACCCATCATGTTAAATTTTCCGAATTATGCACCTGCCCAAGCCTTTTGGGAGTTGGTTCGTATAGATGGTATTGTGGAATTCTCTTATGTAATCTGTTTCATATTGACTTTAATTTCAGCTGTGTCTCTAGTTGTCATCAACAGATTTGTCGGATTAAAAGAGTATGCAACTGCTCGTATCGGCGCTGCTCCTAGAGTTTTGATAAAACATGTGAAAGGAAAAATTGTTCCGGCAATATGGTTTGTCCTATTATTTATCCTAGGTTTCTCTATCATACCCCACATAGGAACGACAATTATTGCATTCACAGTTCTCCCTGGATATGGTCAATGGATCCCGAAAGGAATTACCTTGGATGGATGGAGAACTGTAATAGCTAGGGAGGAGACAAGTTTTTTTATTATAAATAGTGTCATTTATGCTTCATTAGCTGCATTGATAGATATAGTGTTGGGGGCGCTTATTGGTTACCTCCTAGCTCGGAAGAACTTTCCAGGAAAGAGCGTACTAGACATCGTTTCTATGATGCCTCTTGCTATCCCTGGAGTGGTAATCGGTCTGGGCTATCTCCGCTTTTTCTCTGCCCCTCTTTTTGGAAGCACTTTTAGACTCTCATCCATCTGGTTTATACTTGTGATTTCCTACAGTATGCGACGTCTGCCCTACGCCGTTCGATCCTCCCACGCTGTTCTTCAACAAATTCATGTAAGTCTTGAAGAGGCCTCCCTGAACCTTGGAGCTTCGAGAATTAAAACATTTCTTAAGATAACTCTACCTTTGATGACGGCTGGGTTAGTTGCTGGGGGAACCATGGCATTTATCACAGCCTTCACTGAGGTATCCACCTCCTTGATGATCCAACCCTTGTATGGACCATTTGGAGTCCACGCAAGACCAATAACTCTCGGAATCTATTTTGAGATTCTTAGGGGTGCAGGTGGATATGCCCCTGCTGGCTGTTTAGGGATGATTCAAATAGTCGTTGCAATTTTAGGTTTTTATATAACTAATAGGGTGTTGGGTGAACAGGTGACTATAGGAATGTGATCAGATTGGTAGAGGTTCGTTTAGAGAAGATTACAAAATCGTTTGATGAAGTAATTGCAGCTGACAAGGTAAACCTTCAAATTAAAGATGGAGAATTTTTCACGTTGTTGGGTCCTTCTGGGTGTGGAAAAACCACGACGCTTCGAATAGTTGCTGGTTTTATTCAGCAGGATGAGGGGGACGTGCATTTTGGAGATCGGTTGATGAACGACGTACCTCCCAATAAGAGAAATACTGGAATGGTCTTTCAGACCTACGCTGTTTGGCCCCATATGAATACCTTTGATAACATATCTTTTGGACTCGATTTGAGAAAGTTCTCAAAGGAAGAGAAGATTAGTCGCGTGACTGAAGTTTTGAGGCTCGTGGGGATGGAGGGGATGGAAAAACGCTATCCCAGTCAGTTAAGTGGTGGGCAACAGCAACGGGTTGCGTTAGCACGAGCCCTTGTTATTGAACCCGAGGTTCTCCTATTGGATGAGCCTTTGAGCAACCTTGACGCAAAGCTAAGGGTTCAAACGAGAACAGAGATTAAGAAATTACAAAAGGAACTAAAAATTACGACACTTTATGTTACCCACGACCAGGAGGAAGCCCTCAGTATATCTGACAGAATAGCGATCCAGAATAAAGGTTCTATCCAGCAAGTTGGAACACCCCGTGCGATCTACGAAGATCCTAGCAACGAATTTATCGCAGACTTCATTGGTATCGCCAATTTCATTGATGGAAAACTCGTTGATATTGATGAAAAAAATCAGGTTGTTGTCGTAGGCACCGACTACGGCCTCAACATAATATCTAAGATTAATGGAAAAGAATGGTTGCGAAAAGGCATGACTGTTCTCATATCGATTAGACCAGAAGCTATCGCTGTCTATGAACCCAAGACTCATCACAAGGAATCAAATAGTATTGAAGGTGAGGTTAGGTTGACAACATATCTAGGCAGCTTAGCCCGCTACGAAATTCAAACACCTTGGGGAAGCACCTTGCAAGCTGACGTTTACAATCCCAGACATAGTCATCTCTTCAGAGAGGGTGAAAAAGTTTCTGCGGTATTTGCTGCGGAAGACGTGAAGTTAATAAGATTGGAATAATGCATGCATTAGTAAGTGTATCATAATCCATGTGAAAGAAAATGTCTG
>JAGLRI010000046.1 GCA_023136395.1 Candidatus Bathyarchaeota archaeon
TCTATCGTATTTTATTAAAATAAAAACAGCAACTACTTGAAATAATTTTTAAATAGAAAGTTCTTCAGCTATTTTTTTTCCGAATTCTTTACATCTTTCTAATCCATCTAAATCTGGTGCATATTTTAATAAAAGAGGAGATTCTATAACTTTCATCCCAAATTTGTATTTCATAACCTCAAGAACTAATCGTGGTGCTTCACCGCTCCACCCATAAGATCCAAAAACTGCTCCAATTTTATCCTTTAAGCTGACGTTATGAAGAGCAATTTCCTCAAGAAAATTTTTAACATTATTAGTCATGCCGTGGTGATAAGTTGGGGCCCCTATCAATATTGCGTCGAAATTAACTAGTTTTTCAGGCGATTCATAATTTTTTAATTCCACTTCAACTCCTGAAACGTTTTTAGCTCCTTCTGCTATGGCTATAGCCATCTTTTTAGTATTTCCAGAACGACTATAATAAACAATGAGAATTTTATTCATAAAGACAACTTGGTAATATTCTATTTATAAATTTATTAGCCTTTACTTTTTGCGCGCGCGCATAATATTTTAATACTCAATCTCATTTTTACTGGCAATTCCCATCGCATGCATCTACGTTAATCAGCTTCTTTACCACGTGCGCGTATTAATACCTAATATTTTTTCTCTATAATAAAATAAGAAAATTTAACTTTGAGAACCGTATTTTATGTGGGAAGGGTTAGGTATTATGATTGGTTCTAAGGTTCGGGTTAAAGTTTCTTCTGTGAGGGGAGTTCGTGATCTTGAAGGTAGGGAGGGTTACCGGATTGATTTTGTTGAGGTTAGGGAGAAGCCTCCTATGGTCATGATGACCCCAACTGAGGTTCCCAAGGAGATAAGTAGCATGGTTGTCCAGATTAGTAAAGGAATTCAACAGGTTGTTCCAGGTGGAAACATAAAAGAGTATGAGATGCAAAAACTCACTCTAATGTTAACCACAGAAGAATTGGATGCCTTTGAAATAAAACCATACCCAAACCAGATCTATGAACTCATAATATCGCAAGGAAGTCTCACTTTCAAAAGAACGCCATAGCAATTCAGAGTAGATTACAATTACCACTAAATCATTGTATTTGTAAGATAGTTACCACAATTAAAATGTCTACCAATAACTCAAGAAGCGAGTGCATGCGCGCTCTTCTATATAACTGACAGCAATACAAGATTATTAAAAAAGCCTTCTATGGAGGAGTAAACTTGATGTTGAAATATGCGGAGGCTCCTGATGTGAAGATGTTAGTCGATGAGATCATCGATAGGTTAGATCTGTTTCATGTTGTGCCTCAATTTGTATATTGTTACAGAAGTACGGGTTCTAAATCAATACTTACTATTGCTCGCATTCATGGATTGGGAAGAATATGGCAAGAAGCATTAAGAAAACCAACAGCATACATTATAGAAGTTATTTCTGAACGATACGACAAATTAAGTAAAGAAGAGAAAGAAAAAACAATGATTCATGAATTATTGCATATACCAAAGAAATTTTCAGGGGGGTTTCGTCCACACAAGGGTTACATTGACAGGAAACTCATAGAAAGATTACATAAGGTATTGTTGGAAAAAAGACTTAGTTAGAATCGTTTTCTATCCTATTACATTTGCTAGAGAAATCCCGAAACATAACATTCTCTATCTTTTTTCATATCTTTAATTACAAAAGTGAAGTTATCTCTTTAATGGAATGTATGGTATAGTCAGGTTGAATATTCATCTCTTCACTATTTCTTTTAATCCAAATTGTTTTTATCCCAGCGTTTTTTGCTCCTTGGATGTCCTCTTTTAAAGAATCGCCTACGTGAATAGCGTTGTAACTCTCTATGCCTAAATTATGTAAAGCGAAATTAAATATCTCTGGATCCGGCTTTCTTATTCCAATATCTCTTGAGATCACTACGGTGTCAAGATACTGCTCTAGATCAAACTTCTTTATACCTTCTCGAGGGACATCGCTCATGGAATTAGATATGACAGCTAAACTGTATCTTTCATTTAGACACTCAAAAACTTCCTTCAAACCAGAAACCAATTCAACACTAAACGAGCGTATATAAAGCTGATGAATGTAATCAATAACTTCTCCACTTGGATGTAATCCAAGCTTAAATAACAAACCTTGGTATAACTCCTCAAGCCTTACCTCCCTATTAATGCTTCTAGCCTTCATTAACCTCTCAAACATACCCTTCCTCGCTTTCTCATATTGAGATTTTCTTCCTCTAAACCCAAGGCTACGAATATACTCTAAAAAACTGGTCGCAAAATAGTCTTTATCAAGATCTCCTAAAGCAAGAGTTCCACCGAAATCAAACAATATTCCTTTAATCACTAGCTTCTCTCAACCTTTTTAACAACGTCAATCAAAAATAAACAAAAAACCCAACTATATACCGAACCGTCTGCCTCTTGCTATGAACTCTTCCATTATCTTATCAAGCTCCTCCGGGGAAAAATCCGGCCATAAAGTATCTGTAAAAAATAACTCGGCGTACTCAATCTGATAAAGCATAAATCCTGAAAGCCTCTTCTCCCTACCTGTTCTAATCATTATGTCCAATGGTTTGGGTATCAACAAAAATTGTTCGAAGATGTTCTCGTGCAACTTTTTTATCCAAGGATTCTTTCTAAGCCATTTCGACGTCGCCATGACCGCGGTGAGTATTTCTTCTCTTCCCCCATATCCTATACATATATTCAACGTCCTACCTTTGTGGTCTTTTGTCTCTGAAATAACATTTTGCGCTAGCGTCATTATCTCTGACGGTATTTCTCTCCATCTCGACCCAACCACATTAACCTTAATATCCTTTTCATTAATAATTGGACTCTTCATCATTCTATTCATATATGTTCCCAGTATTCTGTAAACAAGTCTCTTATCTCCTTCAGCTCTCTCCAGATTCTCAGTTGAAAGAGCCCATATCGAGAGTTCATTCACCTCGGGATGATTTTCAAGAACGTGTTCCAATATCTTTTCCATCGTCTCCCCAGACTGCCTACCATCATAATCCTTAATTCCCTTCATCCTGGCCCAGCGTCTACTGCCATCTGGTATTATCCCAAGATGGATACCCTTTCCTTGCCCGTTTTTCTCCATAATGTGTAAAGATTACAAACGGAGGCTTATATATTTATGAATTAAGAAAGCACACTTTACAGCATCATCAATGCTAACCCAGCAGATATAGGCACAGTTAGATTATCACTAATTGGCAAGGGGAAGCATTCTACCAACATCCCAATGATAGCGCCTATCAAAGCTTTCATCGGACTAACAAAAACTAGTGCACCAAAAAAAGCGAATAGGAAACCAAAAAACGATCCCTCCACGCTCTTAACTTTGTTGAAAGGATATGCAGTTCTTCCTAAAACTCTACCAAAAATCATGGCGAAACTATCCCCCAAAGTAAGTATAGCAATGGCTGCGTAGCATATGGGCTCAGAGAAGAGGATGAGAGAGAGCGCTATGCCTAAGGCAAAGAAAATAGGATCTGTTGCAAACTCTTGGATTTCATGCTGGATCATCGCCCTCCTATTTATTGCGGAAAATACTGGAAAGTTAATTCCTCCTGTTCTAGCAATTTCTGATGCAACATACATCAAGGTTATGAGTAAAATTAGGAAGGAAACCAAATAACGATTTAAAAAAGATAATAAACGATACGCCAAAACGAGAGGTACCAAAAAACCGCTTAAATGAATCGCTTCACGAAAAACTTCATTTCTTGAAAGAATGGGACGATGCACCTTTAAAGAATCTCCCATTATGTACGGTAGAACATCAGACAAGTCTCCCTTAATCGCAAAATCGGATTTAATACTAACTAAAAAATCTGGGGCGTAACCAATCCTCACTGCACAAAGTGGAAACATTGGTAGATTGTTTCTGTCGTCAGCAACTACAATACAGTCTCGATAGGATAAATGCTCCTCTTCAAGAACTCGCTTTAAAATCACCGCTTTACCTTCAGGCTTTAAAGCATCACCAAAAACCTTCCCCGTCAGACAACCATTCCTCGTCTCTAAATCCAAACCGAAGGCATAATCCGCTTTTAACCTATTCGCCAAATCCTTTACAAAGAACGTGGGAAGCCCCGAACTGATGAGCGCTGTCTTACAGCCATTCCTATGCAGCTTCTCAAAAACCTTCTCTGCGTCCATATTCAGAGGAATGCCTTTATAGAGCTTGAAGAGATCCTCAACTAAAAACCCTCGGAAAAGTTTGAATACTCTTCCAAGTGCGGATTCGAGTGATAGTAATCTAATCTCATAAAAAAGACCTATCACAAGTATCTTCATAAAACCCCATAACCCCAACTTTGCTCCCGCGACGAGTAGATAGCGCCTCTTAGGTAACAACACCCCTTCAACATCAAAGATCACCAAGCAACTTGGTTTACTTTCACCCACCTCAACCAAGCCATCACTAACCTGACAAAGTTTTATTAAATTATACATTTATTTTGTAAGATAATAAGAAATTTCCATAAAGGGATGAGAATGGCCACCGCTGAATTCGAAGTTGGCAAATTTTTACTCATAAGAGCTGAACACGACTCTGATCTAATTCAATTAATACCTAAACTTGCAAAAAAGAAGGGAATAGTTATGGCAGCCTTCACAGTGATTGGAGCCTTAAAACGTGCAAAACTCGAATTTTATGACCAAGAAAAACACGAATACCAAGAGATAACAATTAAGCAACCTCATGAAATAGCGAGTTGCGTAGGAAACGTCTCGATAAAAAATGGAAACCCCTTCGTTCACGCACATGCAGTTCTAGCCGACGAAAATGGAGATACCAAAGCGGGCCACCTAGCTGAGGGAATAGTCTTCGCTGCAGAGATTCATTTACACGAATTAAAAGGGACAAAACTCGAGAGAAAACACGACTCGGTAACCGACCTTTCGCTATGGGAAATCAAATAAAGTTACGACTAAGATAAAGCATGAAATAATTAATTTTGCAGTGGGAGAAATGTTTGATGAGTGAATTAATTTCCCCTATTCTTTATCAACTTGGAATTGGTGGAATCCTTGGAGTTGTAGTTGGCTACGCCGTTAAAAAAGTATTAAAAATCTTGGCTTTGATTGCGGGATTATTTGCTTTAACTCTCATATATTTAGGATATACGGGCATAATCAGCGTGAATTATACCAACTTAGCGGGGGCAATAGGTGGGTTGTTAGGTAATTTGGGAGGGGCTTCCCAATTGCTATCACCCATAATCGCTAATTTACCCTTTGGCGGCAGTTTTGTTGCTGGAGCTACTATGGGCTTTAAAAAAGGATGATTTACCAAAAAACTAGTAAAAGTTGAAGTTAATCCTTTAACCTGTTACTTTAGCTTAGATTTTTCAGAGTATCAATGGAGGAAATGACATGATAAACATGTCACACCCCCATTATACCCTTAACAAAAAAGCAATTTTTTTGTTGAGTCACTACTTCGGTTTCATTACGTCGTATCCTGTTTTATGGCTTCGAAGTATTGTTACTGTAGCAATAATTACATACGCAGCTATGGCTATGTAGAGGTCGTACGTAAGCACCAATGAAATTATGTTCCAAGGGATTAAGGCTCCCTTCAGGAAACCATATGCGCCGTATATGATCACGAAGAAGTAAATTACCCTCGAGTAAGCGTCTGAGACGATGTGATCCCGTCCAACACGGTCAATAACAGCGTACACCGCGAAGCTTATGGCGATAATGAGGAAACTAATGTTACTATTTACCCAGCTCATTATTGAGCTTGGAGGGTATATCACGCTGAGTACAATGACGGGTACCGCCATCAAGCCTATGGAGAGGAGTGCGGCTTTTCCTCTTCCAACTTTGACGGGTAAGGTTATGTCGCCATGTTTCCTGTCACCCTCTACATCTTGGAAATCTTTCATAGTTATCAGGCCAGCAACAAGGAGAACATAAAGTGGCATGGGAAGTAAACTGGAGATTGTAATACTACTAGTTCCTAATACCATGCCGATAAAGAAGGTGAGGACGGTGAAGGCTCCGAAGCAGAGGTTGCCCCAGATGTGTCGCCCCTTCAAATTGATGGGTGGTTTCGTGTAAGCAATACCCAACATAGTGAAGATGGACCAAAGCCCAATCATCAAATATTTCCCATACATGACAGAGGTCACTCCAGCCACTCCTAACCCTGAGAGCATGAGAGCCCAAGAGTATCGCTTGGCGTGTTCGGGAGTTATTCGACCGGAAGGTATGGGTCTGTTTGGCTTGTTAATTGCATCCGCTTCTCTATCGTAGTAAGCATTCAGAGCGTATATACCGTTTCCAGTTAGGGCTGCAGCAGCCAACACCGCTATAAAAAGAGGTACATCAATACCTGGTCTAAGGTAGCCACCATAGAAACCCCCACTTAAAACGAGCAAAATCAATAGTCCCCAACCTGAAACAGCGTTGGGACCTCCAATCAAAACATGATCTTTAATTGAACCTAATAAACCCATTCTACCAACCCTCTACTCACTCATAGATTTAACTACATTTTTTGTTATTAAACATTATTAACATTAATTACGTATAATTGTTCTACTTGATAAAAAATACTCTATTTAGACGTTTTTAAAAAACAGGTGAGAAAGAGTATAGTTTTTTGATATGGTTTGAAGATTCTACCCTATTTAAAAAGAATTTGATAACAGCCTTAACCATAGTTTGTGTGCTTAACTGTGGTTAATGTTAAAAATAAACTCGACTTAAAGGAAAAAGAAGAGTTGCATCCACTTATCATCCTAGCATTCTTACCCTTTATCCTTGTATTTAGATTAATACGTCAAAGACGGAGAAGCTGAATTAGCTGAATATTTTTAAGACTATACTAAATTGATAAACATAATGACTAAAACAATCAAGCTTCTATAATTCCTCAATGTCATATCTTGTGGAAATTAGAAAACTAAACGAATTTTTTTTTTCATGTTTGAATCTTAATATGTAACCGTTGATACAGAAATATTATGTTTGAATTTTGGTATGAAATCTCGTTATTTGTTGATATATTCTAGTAACTTTTGGGTTTAATTAAAATTACTTCTTTGGTCGAATTTGTTTTTCAAGACGGTTCAAAGCTATTCGAAAAGTTTGTTCTACACTCCATTCTTCGCTAGAGCTGAAGAAGGAGCCTTTTTTGGTTCTTAGTTGAAGGCGGCAGTGAATAAGTTGGTCTCCTTTGTAAATTGTACCATGCGTTTTCATATATATGAACAATGTACCAGCTCCCAGTGTTTCCTCATATTTGCGCGCGAAGGATTCAAAATTATTCATTATTAAACCTCGTTGAGTCTCATCTACTTCAATATCTTTGAGGGAAAACTGCACAGTAAGCCTCCGCATTTCAACATCCATTTGTGCTAGCGGCTCAAGAAAATCTCGCTTTGTCACTATGCCAACAGGGATTCTATTTTTAACGACCACTAACGAGGAAATGTTAAACTTGTGCATTTTCTCTGCAGCTTCCCTCAGTTTAGTTTCAGGTGAAACCGTAATGACGTTTTTTACCATTATGCCCTTCACTAAAATGTTTAGAACTGGAAGTTTATCCCCAACTCTCTCGCCTAGAGTTTGACGTTGTTTAGGCTTAAATGTGTGCTCAATAATGTCGTGGATGCCAATGATCCCTATAAGATTTTCATTACTAACAACGGGCGCATGAGAGATGCCTTTCTCTCTAAAGAGACTTAGCACAGTTCCTACGGAATCATCTTCTTTAACAAAAAAAGGATTTTTATTCATTACTTCTTCAACGTTAGTGTTACCCCATTTCTCTAGAACCGCACCATGAATAACATTCTCATCCGTGACAAATCCTAACAGTTTTTCACCGCTGTAAACTGGGAGTTGCCTAATCTCACTCCCTATCATCAATCTTGAAGTCTTACTAAGAGATTCATTCAATGTGACTGTAGGAGCCGAACGCACCAAGGACTTTGCCTTAGTTGTATTTGGATCAAGCCTCGACCTGATTATCCACCGTCTTGCCAATACTCCCTTATATTTACCTCTACTATCAAAGACAGCCAAAACCGGAGGCATCTCTCCTTTAAAAAGCGAGAGACAAACGGAGAGCGTGTCTTCTTCACTAACGCTTATAAAGTCTCTTGAAAAAACATCTTTCACAATATTAGAAACCATACATCAACACGCCTCTACATCCTATTTTTATAAAATACAATTTAAACAATTTTCTGTCATAATATATACAAAGAATTATCCGCAATTCTACTGTTTAACTAAATATTTGCTTCAAGTTACGATGTGATCTTATGTCACTTTTTTCGTGACATCTGACCTGAAAAGTTTTCTAGAAGTTATAAAAATGGAGACAACAGCATAAACCGCTATAATTCCCGCTGCCAGTAGAGAGTTTCCACCCGACACAGTCATGAAGGGATTATTAACGGTTATAAATTTGGATGCCACGAAACTGGGAAAGTTTGAAACACTCCAGTTTGGAAGCAACCGGATTATATTTAGGTAAAACTCTCCTCCTGTCATCAATTGTATAACAGATAGATAGCCACCTATTATCATGGAGGCCACAAATATGCCAATAGTGGCCAGAAGGGCGATGGTAGTTCTTCTGAAAACCTCACTAAACATGAAGCTCAAAGAGAAGAAGAGAAGATTTGAATAGACCATAGTTAAGAAAATGATTGGAACG
>JAGLRI010000047.1 GCA_023136395.1 Candidatus Bathyarchaeota archaeon
TTAAAGAACAAGCAATAAAATCAGCTACTGAAGTATCGTCTATGATTTTGAGGATAGATGACGTATTTGCTTCTACAAAGACTGCGGCTCCTCCAACTCCTCCGGGCGGTCCAGGTGGAATGCCTGGAGGCTATGGCGGAATGCCTCTCGAATATTGAAATTACGAATTCAAAAGTATTTTTCAGAAAAAATGGAAAATAAAACGATAACGATTCAAACTCAAATTTTCAACCCGGAAAAAATTCCGAGAATTACTAGTATGTTGTTTATCGCCCCTAAATATGATGCTGATGCTAGACCGTTTACGCTTAGATGCCAAAACCTTTTTTTTGGCAAAGTTGCGGTTAACAGAGTGATAGCTCCCCAAAAGATTAGTAGAGCAAGCACGGGGTGGTACTGAGTATGGGTTTCATAAAATCCTAAACTTAATCCCATCTTTGTTGTTATGTAATCGGATACCGTACCACATAAAGCTACTAGGAAAGGAATTACTCTTTTCAAGATCTATTCCCAACCACTTTTCTGGTAGGTGCTGTTGTACACTCTGAATCTTAACATGGATAGAAAATATATATTCTTCGTCTACTTAAGGGATCATGGGGTTCATGAATTGCTTGAGCCCATGATAATAGTTAAGATATTGTACCCCTTTCTCTGTGGTTTTTATTGTACCATTTCCCTCTATGTCATTTTCTATCAAACCTGCATCAGTAAGTTCGTCTAAATACTCGTGAAGAATATTGAAATTCAAGTTAGCCTTGTACACTATGTGGGTCTTTTTTGCTCCTCTCTTGGCGACTCTGAGTATGTCTGCTGCTATTTCGAGGTTGTTCCTTCTTTTTTTCGTCATATAACATTCCTCCTTAACAATTTTTCTATTTTTAAATCCTCTATGGGTAATAAGCCTATTTTAAGGTTTTCTAACGAAAAAGGGCAATATTTACGATTATAGGAAAAAAACCGAGTGTTTTTTCGTTTTTTGGAAAAAACCCGGCATTTATTGTTAATTTTGTTTGAAAACAGGTAATATTTGCGGTTATAGGAAAAAAACCGAGTGTTTTTTCGTTTTTTGGGGAAAAAATCGAGGCGCAAGATTTAAATAGTTGAACTGTTTAACTATTTAACAGATGAAAAATGATTAAGAGATCTAGGCTTGAAATCTATCTGGATATTCTACGAGTTATTAAAAGTGGAGTTCAAAAACCCACCCGTATTATGTACAGCACCAATCTTTCGTGGAATCCTCTACAGGAAATCCTAACTTCATTGATCACCCAAAACCTCATCATAGTGAAAGACGACGGCAACCGCAAAAGCTATGAGATCACGGAAAAGGGTAGAACTGCCTTAAAATACTTCAACCAAGCAAAGAAATTAGTAACTGTAGGCGACGTTAGAGCGAAGGGTGCGATAGTTTACCCTCTATAATATTCTCTTCAGGGACGTTCAATTCATCAGATAGCCAATGTTTAGCCAAAATAGGGTTAACATGATACGTTAAGTGGAGTAAGCGTTCTTTATCAGATAAATTGGATCTTGACCCTTTCACAAATATCTCTAACCCACACTTAAGTTGCCTCTCAAAAATCGGGTACAAATCTCCCGGACTATCAAAAACCATTTTCTTTACGACATATTGTTTATGCCCTTCCTCGACTTGGACCTTAAGCTCTGGAAGAAATTCAGAATATCTGTAAACTACGTCTCCCAATGAAGAATTCACTATAAAAACACTTTCTTCTACCTCAAAGGCGACTGTGTGTGCTCCAGCACTACGGTCCTTAAACTCCGTCCATCCTTCGCATTCCGTCAAAGTTACTTGATTTGAATATTTAGAATTAATTCCCTTAGAAAATAAGAATTGTGCAAACGTCTCATTTAAGTTTGAAATTTTGTTCTCAACTGAAAACAGTTTATTAAGAACGTTTTCAAACTTGTCAGCAAGTTTATCCAAGTTTTCCTCGTGTTCCTTTAAGACATTAATTATAAGATCCAGTACATCCATCTTTTTCTGGAAATTTAAATCCGGGCACATTGCATTAAATCAATTAAGGCTTTTTCTTTTTAAGAGGTGTGAAAAACAATTAAGAAGATAAAATCCATGTGAGATTGCATAAGAAAAAATATGAAGTTAATATTTATAGTTTATTTTCAAACCTTTCAGATCAGTCTTTTACTGAGGGTAGATATCCTTTTCGTATTAATACTTCTAATATTTTCTTAACGTTACTTGGGTTCATGTCGAGACGTAATGATATTTCTTCGATGGACTTTTCCTTTATGGTGAGTTTAAGTATCACATGCTCTATTTGGTTGAGGGGGTATTTTGTATAACCATTTTTCCTTCTCGGTAAATAATTCTGAACATTAATCTTGCTGCGGCGATTACTTATCTTCGAGTCATTCCGATTACTAAATTCTTCATAGTCCTCTAGCATGGGGAAAGGGGAATAAACGTTTGGTGAATTCGTGCTTAGATCCTTGTCAAAGCCAAAATTTTCTAGCTGCTGTAATATAGTTTCGAGTTTAAACAAACTTTCATCCAAGTTCTTTTCATGCTGCTTTAAAACCGTGATTATGAAATCTAAAACGTTAAATCTATTCGAAAGATTTTCCTTCATTTCCCTACGTCCTTTCTATTGAGTTCTTGTTAAATTCTTTATAAAGAATTGTGACTGACGAATTAATAGGGAAGATATCTATCTTGGATTAAATCATAGGGACCAATTCCCTCGAACAAGCCTAAAGTATAAACAATTAGTATTAACTTAAAACCAAGAAAATGATGCATGTGTATTGTCAAACTTTGTGGTGTGAACCAAACGTTTGGTTTTTCTGTTCATAAATTGTTTAAAAAAGATAGCTAATTAAATATCAAAAACTGGGGAAAGCGTAGAACGGAGCAGAAATAATTGATTGTACAAAATAGCGTACAGTTAAAAAACGTTCAGATTAATGTTCAATACAAGCATGTGGAGGCTTATAGATCTGCAAAAATAGATGATGTTTCGCCGAAGTATGCTTTCTCCATTTATTTGGGCGAGGTTATCGAGTCCGATAGTACTAACACTTATTTACCATTCATGGTTGACGTTGAAAGTAAACCAGAAGGAGCCTTCTTCAAAATCAAAGGAAAAATCTTTATCAACGGTCCACGTAAGATGGTGAAAAAATTGATTGCATCAAAAGATAATGAACCTCCTGAAATCTGGTCTCGGGTTTATGAAGAAACTTTACAATTGTTGTCTTCTCTTGCCGACTCTATTCAGGTGCCTCCTCCTACCCACCTTGAGAATTTATAAGCTAATCAAGTTTTTTGGTTTCAATTCCGTACTAGTAAGAAAATAATTTTAATTATTTTTCTAAATTTTCTGGTATTTTTCATAGTTTTATCCTTTTCTGGTAAAGTTTAATCTAGTTTTTGAGGGAGGGAAAGTCTTATATATTTGTTTGTTGTACTGTTTAACAGTTAAAAATTTAAACAGTTGAGGGGCAAACATTGAAAAAAAGCAGAAAGATGCTATTAATGCTTTTACCCCTCTTGATAGCATATGTTTTTCAAGCAACCCAATACGCTAGAGCTCCACTAAAGTACGGTTACTACATAGTATACGCGCAAAACGCTGATATATCTCTACTTCCAGGAACAGATCTTTCACCCAGTGGGGATCCTCTACTTCAAAACTCGACGATCCAGGAGGGTCTTTATAACCTCACTTTAGGCAAGTGGGCCCCTGGGTATAGGCTAAACTACACTGATGCTTTCCACATACGGAACAGAGAAGCCTTCAATATAGCCTTAATAACCCTTAACTTCTCTAGCCCTTCAAACGGTACTAACTACCTAGCTGCATATGTACGAAACGATACAGATGGAGATGGAGCCCCAGATGGTGGTTGGATTGCTGTTTGGCTTGGAAGCCAAACTTGGGCCCCAGCTGATGGGAACCAACTAGACATTTCAAATTACATATTTTTTGTTCCCAACTCAGAGCTACCGGTAAAACTTGAGATTAAACTGCCGGAAAGCGGGTTGCCATTAAGTCAGGGAACTCCTGAACTATTCTACACGGGAGACATTTACTTATGGTTTACAAGTTTAGATTTTTAAAAAATGGAGTAAAAAAAATTAAATGGAGGAAAAATCGTTGGAAAAAGAAATAGAGGAAAACAAAACTATTCTAAAAGACGACGTAAGCGGTGAGTTTGAGCCAGAAACTCTAATCGAAGCCGTAAGAGAGGTCAACAACGAGGTTCTGCAGATGGAGGAGATAAGAAGCCAGACCGATAAGCTAAAGTGGGACTTAATTAGTTACCTAAAGCGGCTCCTAGAAGAATACAATTTGACCTTGACGATTCCCGCAAAATCACTTTCCGGCATTAAAGGCTTAACCGCAATGCATTTCAATAAGACGGGAATCATAACCTATCATTTCCGTGATGGTTCCATAAATTCATTTGAATTGAGGACTCTTCCGTCCTCTCAATTGCTGAACATTCTCAACGCAGTGATGCCTCACCTCAAAAGTGTACTAAAAGTGAAGAGAAAAGAATACGAAGAAGTTAGTAGCCTTCTTTCCAAGTTAGGAAAACATATCCTAATTCTAAAAGAAGAACCCACCGATTGGGCTAAGCAACATCCTTTATAAATGTTGAACTGATAATCAAATGGTGAAAAGGGATCCACATTGAGCGAAGAGCAAAAGAAGATACAGCGAATCGAGGAAAAGATAGACTCCATCATTAAGATGTTGCAAGAACACTTTTCCACAGAGAGAGAGGTCACGGTGCCTTCACAAAAGATGGATATCCCCCTAAGTGCACCCATCAGCGTATATCTCTTAAAGCTTCCTGACAGCCTTCGACAAACAATGTTAGCCATGGATCGATTGACGGAAGCTACAACAAGTCAGGTTGCAACAGAAACCGGAAGATCAAGGAGTGTGGAAAGCATTCACTTAAACCAACTTGAAAGAATGGGGTACATAGATAAGTTTAGAAAAGGCAGGAAAGTGTTCTTCCGGATTCCTGAACCACCAAGCGAAGAAAAACAAGAAACAAAGGAGGAAAAAACTTCATGACCACCGGAGACACAAACGACAAAACAATAGAATATCTAGATTTATTGACTGCCACTCTAACGCAACATGAAAAAACCTTAGATAACTTAATTGAAAAGCTAGAAAAAGCATCCAAAAACTTGATGACAATAAATCAACAAACAGGGGAAGCACCTATTATCAGCAAAGAAGCTCCCGAGGTCTTCACTTACACAAAAATTGAGATACCATACAATCGCCCCGTCGAAGAACTTACTCAAATACTAGAAGCATTAACAAAATCGAAAACACGCCAGTAAAAAACAAGATCAAAAATAGTTCTTGTATGCCACGCATATCAAAAAAGCCTATTTAATTCATTTACAACCTTTCTATTCTACATTTATCGATAGAATTTATTGCTGAAATAAACGGAGAATGTTCTTATTCTTCATTTTTTCTTTAATAATTTCTGAATTACTTTATTCTGTTGAATAATAATTTTATTTTGTTCAAAAATTGCCTTCAGCAAATTGTTTGTCACTTTTTTCATAGAGGGCAACTCCTTCCCATCATCACCAAAAATAGCTAGAATTTTATTTTCTCCTTTAGGCTCATTAGGAGATTCTTGAGACTTATTTTTTTTTGCCTCATTGAGCAATTTAAGTTCGAAAAAACCAAACTCTTTAGCCTTTAAACCACAGGTAGGGCACTTGTCTCCTTCATTCAATGAACTATTATTTGGACATTTCTCTTTAGGACAACACCAAGCGCACAAAAATGACCCGCCTATACTTGTTATAACACACAAAACCAAAACTCGATATTTACTTTATTAACCAAAAGTACAGATTTGAGATTCATGTTACGTACCTACTTTTTTGGTTCATAACTCTTTTAATTATAAACCTTATTTTTATGTTTAAAGGTGATCCGTAATTGACTATTCTTGAACAGGATTATGAACCCCAGGAAATGGAACAAGATAAAATACACGAATTTGCGCGTCTAGCAAAACCAACCGTCTCTGTGATCGGTCTTGGTGGAGCTGGAAGCAACATAGTATCCTGGATAAAAGAGAGGGGAATGGTCGGAGGTCGACTTCTAGCACTGAACACTGACGCGAACCACTTAGAGATCAGCAAAGCAGATAAAAGAATCTTAATTGGCGAACGTGCAACTGGAGGACTCGGTTGTGGTGGTTACCCAGAGAAAGGTGAACAAGCACTTAAAGAGAGCATTAATGAAGTAAAACAAGAATTAACTGGAGCAAGCATTGTTTTCATCGTTGCAGGTCTCGGTGGAGGTACTGGAACAGGGGCTTCCTACGCGTTAGCTGAAGCACTTAAGGGCTCCGGACGCTTAGTCATCGGGGTTGTCACTGTACCCTTTGCAGTTGAAAGGGTTCGACTGGATACTGCTAGAAAAGGTATTAGACGACTCAAAGATGCTTGTGACACTGTTGTCGTAATAGACAACAACAAACTAGTTAAAGTTGCAGGAGACCTAGCTTTCGCACAAGCGTTAGGAGTAGCAAATGAGTTGGTTGGCGTTTTCGTGAAGGACATTACAGAAACTATAACCACTGCAAGCTTGATTAACCTAGACTACATGGACCTCAGAACAATTATGGAAAAGCAAGGGATTGCTGCAATTGGTGCTGGTTGGGGACAAGGAGAAGACAGAATAGAGAAAGCCGTTAGAATTGCATTGGAAGGACAACTATTAGATATAAACGATCTTACCAAGGCATACGGTGTATTAATACACGCTTCAGGTGGATCGGATATGACCCTAGGAGAAGTCTACAGAGCCGGGGAGCTAGTAATGCGCGCAGTTTCACCGAAGACAAAAATTGTTTGGGGTGCAAAGGTTAATCCAACATTAGAAGGAAAAGCTCACGTCTTTGTTTGCCTTACAGGAATAGAAAGTAATTTCCTAGCCCAAACCCCAAAGCGTAAATTTGGTCGATTAAAAATCTTTTAATCTCCATTCCGTAATCCCTCTCTCTTTTTCTTTTTTTTAATTTAAAGTGTAAAAAAGAGTTTTTTTATTTTATTCGCTCAAGATCTTTTCCAATCTAATAATTGCCGGAAGAAAATCGCATCCACTTTTCTTTGTACATCTACGTTCCTGCGTAAAGTGTGAACAACTTTTACAGGACCATATTTTTACCATAAAATCCACTATCAACGTAAAGTAATTGAACTTTAATTCAAATCCACCATTTATTAATGGGTATGAAAGAGTGTTTCTAAAACAAAATATGAATTTGAGATTGCAAAACAAATCGGGGAGACACTAAAATATTCTACTTCAAACGCTTTAACAGAATACCCGAAAGATAACAAACATCCACTAAGACGTGACTTCGATCAAGTGTTTCCTTCAAACATTATAGATCCGTCGTATGTAACCTAAGTTCATAATCTCTTTATGTTATAAATAATTGAAAAATTGAAGAGGAGTTAAACAATGACAGAAACTGGTGTTGTAGTTTTGTATTTCAGTGCTACAATAATTCTTTTCATGACATTTGATGTGTTCAGTAAATTTCTCAAAAACAAAGCTCCTTCCCAAAATGAAAGAGACTCAACAGAATAATCTCTTTACATAGCCTTTTAAACTCAATTAATAAGGTGAGCTAATTTTTATACTATTTAAAACATATGTGTATCGTTAATAAAATTTATATAAAATGTGTATCTATCTTTTTTTAGGAGACCTAATTATGACTTTACAAGAGGAAATAACTATTGCTGCTCGGAATGTTGCTCAAGAACAACGTAAATCTAGAATTAGGATGCCACGAGGAATTGGCGGGTTTGGGAATCAGTTGATTTATGAATTTATTAAATGGCTCTTTTTTTGCTTAGGGGTCGTCGGTGTTATCGTCTCGAATCGGTTTGTAAGTTGGGCCAAGAACATAAACATCTTAAGTTTTTTTTCGTACGAGATATTCGGTCTTCCTTTTGCAACCTTATTTTTTGTTGGAGTCCTGATCTTGGCTTGTATCTTGGCAACTCTTCAGAAACGTGCAGAGATTGCTAGTAGAACGCGAGCAGATGAAGCTGCAAGTCTACTCTCCGAACTAGCGGTGGACTTGGGTAAAGGACCAAAAACTGTATATGTGGGCGAAAAGGTTCTGGCTGAATTGGATGAAATTAAAAAACTTCTTTCAGAATCATTAGTAGACTTAGAAAAAATGATAACAAAACCATCTCAACAAGACTTTAGCCTCACAAAGATTAAGGGAATTGGACCAAAAACTATTGAACTTCTTAAAACAATCGGTATAACCTCAATATCTGATTTATCAAAAGTGGCTCCAGAAGATTTAGCTGATAAAACTGGTATTTCCACTAAAATTATCTCAAAGTGGCTCGAAGATGCAAAATCATCCAGCAACTTATAGAAAATTAAAATTAGAAACTAGAAACAATAATTTTAATTACAGTAAAATAGTTGTAAAAAGACGTTTAAGAGTTTAAAAAGGGGGAGGGTTTAGACGTCAACCAGTTTCTTGAGGATCTTCATTTTTCCTAGCTAGCTAGTTTCGCTCTT
>JAGLRI010000048.1 GCA_023136395.1 Candidatus Bathyarchaeota archaeon
AATCGTCAAGGTTTTGGAAATCGGGTTGACGGATACAGTGGTTAGTGAGATAAATTCACGGATTGGCTTGATATACATCGTCAATCCGATAAAAAAGAATCTCCTTACGGAGATAGAGGAGACTTCTTTAGGTCTAGCTTCTGGATTCCAAGTGATGTCTACTGTAAGCCTCTGTGTCAGCATAGTCATAGTTCTAAACACGATGTATATGAACGTGAGTGAACGAACTAGAGAGATTGGTATATTACGGTCGATTGGGTCCTCAACGTGGCAAATCTTTTGGTTATTCTTCTCAGAGAGTCTCATTATAGGACTCATTGGAGCTTCCGTAGGTATACCCACGGGTGTACTCATCACCAACGTCTTCAAGTATCTGATAAATCGATTATTCTTTTCATCCCAAAGATTCGTAATTGACTT
This sequence comes from Candidatus Bathyarchaeota archaeon, assembly GCA_023136395.1. Lineage (GTDB taxonomy): Archaea > Thermoproteota > Bathyarchaeia > Bathyarchaeales > Bathyarchaeaceae > JAGLRI01. The sequence continues at coordinate 421 of JAGLRI010000048.1, forward strand.
AACCCTATCTCAGATGAGATATTGGATAATTGGTGCCAGTGCAGGCGTGATCACGACGGTCATTGGAGGGATTTTCCCCGCACTCTCAGCCTGTAAAATTGACGTCATAAAGGCGTTAAGACCAACCATGAGAAAGGGAGGTAAACAGCGAACAGCCTTAAAACTGATCGCCATAGGGTTGCCCCTAACTTTTTTTGGAGCGTTCGCACTCGTAGGGAGCACCTTCTTTAGTGAGGTTAGTTGGGGAATTTTCGTCGGGTTTTTACTCGCTTTGATTCCCGTGTTAGGAATTACACTTCTAACCGCAGGCCTGTTGAGATTTGCCAATCCAGTTGTGGAGCGTTCTTTATTCCTATTCAAGAACAGCAGAAAGATCATTTCACGGAATATCGATCGTAACCTACTGCGGAGCACAGCTTGCTTCACCATCATAGGACTCGCTTTAAGTTTCGTAATAGTGATAGGGAGTGTTCAAACAGGCGTAATTATCGGCATTGAAGACGTCATCAAATCCTTCGCAAGTTCCGACTTATCCGTAATTGCAGAAACGAACGTCTCAAAAACTTTTGTCAATAACCTTAGCCAGATTGATAACAACGCTTTAATAAATCAAACAACCCCGATTTTCCTTGTTCCTCAAAGAACGATGCTTGTGAATAACGTTTCGATAATAAAGACGCTGGCAACCGTTGTAGCTGTTGAACCTACTACCTACTCCGAGGTTATGTCTATGAGTTTTAGCGAAGACACACCTACCGACGTCTTTACTAAACTCGACAAACCCGGTAGAATCATTCTAACCGCTCCCTTAGCTCTAAGTCTGAATGTGTCTATAGGCGATGTTTTAGCTGTGAGCAATTACGCCAACTACACCACGCCTTGGATAAACTTCACTCTAGTCGGAGTCGCTGAGGGATTTTGGCTTGAACTTATGTCGTTCAGTGGGTTAGCACTGTCGAAAACGTGTTACATCTCCTATGAGAGTCTAAACAAGTTCTTTCCAAGCTACAGAGACGAAGCTACCGTATTCTTCATCGAGGCAAAACCCAACCAAGACGTAGATTATGTTAAAGCTCGAATTTTAGAGTCGTATGGAACCGAACACGAGTTGACAATAGTGACACACAATGATATCTTGGACGAAGTAAATACTGAAGTAAACAAGATATTTCTAACGTTGTACACCATAGTCTTATTCGCTATAGTAAACGCAGCTATTGGCATGACATCTATCATGATAATGAACGTGACTATGCGACGGCGAGAGATAGGTATCCTGCGGAGTCAGGGGATGAGTAAATCTCAGGTACTCGCCTCAATAATCGGGGAAGGATTCACTTTAGGCGTGGTGGGTTTCGTTCTTGGCACCGCGTTAGGTTTGATCTACCAATCAGTTACTGTAAGCTACATGAATTTTGGAGGTTTTAAAATCTCTTTTATAATCTCCTTAAGCTCCGTAATGCTTACACTTACGTTGTCAGTATTAATCTCAGTCATAAGCGCGGCATATCCTGCATACCGAGCTTCTGAATTGAACATCGTAGAGTCTTTGAGACGTTAAAATGCGACTGCTGAATGCGACATATTCTATGCATCCACGCCAATGTTTGTAAATAGCTAGCTAGCATAAAACTAATGTTCCTCTTCTCTTAGCACTCTCTTAAGAACTTTGCCTACCAAGGTCATTGGTAATTCAGTTCGAAATTCGACTTCCCTTATTGCTTTGTAGGGCGCTATCTTTTCATTAACAAAATCCAGTATCTCCCTATTTGTTACAGCCATTCCCTCTTTTAATACAACAAAAGCCTTTGGAATTTCGCCTACGACAGTATTTGGTTTCCCTACAACCCCACAGAGTTTTACAGCTGGATGTTCATAAAGCACATCTTCAAGCTCTCTGGGATATACACTATAACCTTTGTATTTAATTAAATCCTTTTTTCGATCTGTAATGTAGAAGTAACCGTCCTCATCCATTTTACCAACGTCGCCAGTGTAAAACCATCCGTCTTTAAGAACATCAGCCGTTTCTTTGGGCATATTCCAATAGCCCTTCATTATCTGCGGACCTTTAACTACAAGCTCCCCAACTTCGCCGAGTTTAAGTTCCTTTTCCCCCTTTTTCATATCCATGATCTTTGCATCGGTGTTAGGCCAAGGCAGACCGATAGAGCCCACTTTCACGGTTTTCATTGTTTTATCTAGGGGATTGCAATGGGTAACGGGGGAACATTCTGTTAATCCGTAGCCTTCTACAAGAACACCCTCAGTTATTTCCATAAACTTCTTTTGAACTTCAGGTGGGAGTGCAGCTGCACCAGAGATACAAAAACGTACAGATGTGTAGTCATACTTTTTTAAATCTGGATGCGAAAGCAGTATAGCGTACATTGTGGGAACTCCACAGAAGACTGTAACCTTATATTTTTGAATTGTTTGAAATGTGCTTACTGGATCGAATCGTGGAAGCAAAATTATTTTTTCTGCCATATATATTGGAGCATTCATACCAGTCGTCATACCGTAACTATGGAATAATGGCAGCACAGCTAGAGAAGTCTCTTTGGCTTCCTCGCCTTTTAACCACTCAGCACACATGACGGTGTTTGAAACCAAATTCATATGAGTTAGCATTACGCCTTTGGGAACCCCAGTTGTCCCGCCAGTGTATTGAATAGCCGCTAAAGCCTCTTTCGGATTAATTTCCAACTTTGGAGGTCTTGCCTCGTATCTACTTAACATCTCTTTGAAAAAGTATACATTTGATTTACGTTCAACTTTATGTGATGGAATTTTTCCTAGAATGGAGCCTAGGAAGGATTTGATCTTAGGCATATAATCCTTCAAGCTCGTAATGATTACATTTCGTAGTTTGGTTTTATCCAAAACTTTTTCTACGATGGGATAAAGCATATCAATAACTACTATTGTCTCGGCTTCTGAATCGCGTAACTCAAACTCCAATTCTCGTTCCTTATGAAGTGGACTTATGGCTGTTTCAATTGCCCCAATTTTGAGGGTGCCATAATACGCTATTATAAATTGAGGCGTATTAGGCAGAAAAATAGCAACCCTGTCTCCTTTATTTACACCCAAATCTGTAAGAGCTGTTGCAAATTTATCAACCGCCAAATCTAACTCTTTATAAGTGATTTTTCCGTCAAAGTACACTATTGCCGTGTTATTCGGGTATTTTTCAGCACTTCTTCTGAGGAAGTCCGAAAGCGGAATTTCTGGATATTCTATGTGTTTAGGAACTCCTTCAGGCCAAAATTTGAACCACGGCTTTTCTGGTTCTTCTGACATATTCCTCTTCATTTTCATCTTCTTACTTATTTATTCTAAACTATATTTACCAATAATTTTTCTTTAAAAAGCCCTTACCTAGAGGAACAGACTATTACGAGGACTAAAGAAAATGCACCCCAAAGGGTGAAGTTCATGATCCCAATGCCCAAGACAAACATATTTTCCTTCAGAATTCTTTCTCAGATTCTTACAATTCATGCATTTCGAGAAATCTTCTGAATATTCTCTACTCTGTTTTTGACTCACGAGATCACCACCTCTGTTCCCCAAATTACCTTAAATTATACTTAATGAAAATTGTTATGAACCAAAAAGACAGATTCCAAGTCTGGAAAAAACCTAGAAAAAGAAAAGAAGAAAGATTTGAGATAAACTAACTACCTTAGTTTCATAAAGAAGGTAATTATCCCGCGAGATAAAAAAGATTGAAGTTAGAAAAATGCGAGTTTTTTCAATTAATGTATGTATGCAATCTCAATACATCATAACTTCAACATTTTGTAACCTTCAATGCATCATTATTCCAAATTAGGAAAAGAGCAAGTTAACTACTCAGGTTTAGTTATTTGAATGTTCCTTGCTAAGACATAAGGTGAAAGTGATGGTGGTTCAACCTCTAGCCACCAGTGAACCTGTTGTCTCTCTTGTGATATGTTAGTAATGTTTTCAAGGATTTTTAAAATATTGTCACTGAGACGGATTTGCTTCCAAGATTGTTTGATTTCACCATTCTCAATTAGGAATATGCCATCTCGCGGAATTGTTGAAAAATCGCCAGTCACATAATTCTGGAATCTTGTGTACCAGGTGTTTGTGAGATACAAACCCTTTTTCACTTCTTTGAACATTTCGTTTTTACTTATATTACCTGGTTCCATTTCCAGACTCCAGGGTATTGGCATAACTATGCCCGCATGACCGGTAGTTTTAGTTTTGAAAAGCTTGGCTGTAGAAGTATTATGAAAATAAGTTTTCAAAATCCCTTTGTCTATAAAAGCTGTTTTTTTCACTGCAGCTCCTTCTTCATCAAAAATCCGGTGATTAACTGATTGTTTATCAGGATTATCTTGTATGGTCACAATTTCAGGAGCTACTTTCTTTCCAAGTTTGTTGGCAAATACAGACATTTTTATCAAAACACTGTAAGCTGAACCCATGGAACCGTAGACGCTGATTATATTACCGAAAAATAATGGATCGAAGATAATGTCATACTTGCCTGGTTTGCCAGCTCTTGGATTCTTCGCTAACTTCGCTATCTCTCCAGCTTTTTCTCCAGCTCTTACAGGATTGAAATCTTTGAGCGTAGAGTTACATTCCACTCCGTGACCAGAAGCATCTCTCTGGGAAAATACTCTGATGGATAATTCAATACCTGATCTTTCGTCTTGCCCTTCAGGTCCCTCTGAGGATACTAAAAAGACTTGCTCAAACTTTGTGGAGAGAACACCCCCAGATATAATATCTTTTCCAACTTCCCTTTTGGCGGCGTCTATAGCTTGGTAAATGTATTTGGATGGATCTTCAACATATCTAATAGCTTTATCAACCGCAGGTTTAGCATACTTAAATTTATCTTGTGTTACCCCACCATACATAGGATTTTCTTGGGAGACCTTAGCAAGTTTTAGTAACTGTTTAAGTATAGACTCCACATTTTGAAAATTCTTTATCTGTGTGGTAACCACTCGTTTTTTCCAAATTAACAAGACATTTGTGGTAAAGTCGTTCCATGCCACACCTATATCAATCTGGTTATTACTGAAACGTGACTGGCGATACTCACCAAACACTGTATTAGCAATAATTTCGTCTGCACCTAACGTTTTTCCTTTTTTAACAATAGCCTCAGTCTTCCCCATAATTTCGCTCATTTTATGAAAACCCCTTTTAATCTCATCATGGGACCACCAGTGAAGACTGGTGAACCTTGCATTGGATCCCCTTTACCACAAGTAGCACTTTCAAAAACAATTTTCTTTGAAACAGCATCAACCGCCATCCAAAAGTTTAAGGTTGATGTTTCAATCGTTGGTCTTACTACAGGCGTTGTTAATTCCCCATTTTCAATAAGGTAAGCTTCTCTTCCAACATAACGTTGATTAAACCTTACATCGTCAATATTCCATTCTGTGAAAGAATGCATGTAAATGCCATGTTTCACATCTTTAAAAATTTCTTCTTCAGACATATCCCCTGGCTGTAGGTAAGTATTTGCCATTCTAACAATGGATTCCATATCATAATTAATTGAACGAGATGCACCATTACTCCTTGTTCCCAGTTTTGCTGCAGTTTCACGGTTTTGTAAAAATTCATTTATTAATCCATTTTTGTAAAGGTATCGTGGTCTAGCTTTTACTCCTTCATCATCATAAAGATAATAACCATAACTATTCTCCACGGTAGGATCGTCAATAATTGTCACCAAATCAGAGCCAATTTTTGTACCTATCCAGAAAGGTCCACCCGGATAAATGAAAGATCTACCTGCTTGACTCATCTCTCGCCCTAAAATTCTGTCTGCTTCCATAGGGTGCCCACAGGACTCGTGACAAGCAATTCCTGTAACTTCTGAGCCGCACACCAAATCCATTTTATCAGGTTTTACTACTTTACCTTCCCTAATCAGTCGTTGTAATACTTTCACCTCTTTTGCTAGATCTTCCTCTATCCTCCAACGTTTAAAAGCCTCCCAGCCACCGGCATAACCATACTGTTTAAAAGGGAGTTGCTCCGTTTTCCCATTTTCTACAACCGTAATACCGATAGCGGAGACGTTAACTTTTGGAACAAAGGAAGAGATATTTGACCCCTCAGAGTTTACATAATATTTTTCTGTAAGTGTCGTTAGACAAGTTAACATTCTAGCAACTACGTTAATTTTCTGAGACATTATCACCTTGTCAACTTCTAAAAGTTTTTTTATTTTTTCTTCGGAAGAAATATCTTCAATTTTTTGTTCTTGTTTAACTTTCCATCTTGTATTTACGATCTCCTCTTCGAGAAAAGTTATTTTGTCTCTGCGTCTAGCATTTTTAGCCAATTTGTATGCCATATTTACAATTTTTTCTGCTTCTTGTTTTGTCCACTTGTTTGATGACGCGAAGCCTAAGCCCCCATTAGCTAGAATTCGAACACCATATCCACTGTCCACAGTTATTGCGTAAGCATCTACAAAACCATTTTTTAATACCATCTCCTCATTGTTTGTATCTACTGCTCGGGCTTCAGCATAGTCTACATTTTTACTGCGGGCATATTCAAGACAAAAATCAATGATTGTTTTTTCCAAGAGTTTCCCTCAATTTTTTTCTTCTTTACCTTTTATTTTATTATCTCTGGTGTATACTTAAGCATGCAACGAAGAACCGTTTTTTCATAAATAGCTATTGTATCTTAAATTGTTGTCCGGGTTTTAATAGAACAACCTTTATTTGCGATTTAGCCTCGACTTCCTTCTTGAATTCTGTGAGGTCGGTTTCCCGGGTATGCATAGGGATAACTATACTTGGTTTGATAGCTAGCACAGCCTCAACAGCCTCAGAGAGATCCATAGTGAAGGTACCTCCACTCGGAAGTAGGGCTAAGTCGATCTTTCCTAACTGATTCATTTCTGGGATGAAATCAGTATCCCCTGCATGGTAAACTGTCTTTCCTTCTGCGGTTATTATATAGCCTACTCCAAGATCCATTGGATGATAGGGAGTCCCAGGCGCTCTAAAACGTTTAAAGTTATATGCTTCTACTGCTTTCACAGTCACATTTTCCACCATAGTTTTTTCTCCAGGTTTGAGTGTTTTCACATCTTCACCAATATTGGAAGCACAGTCTGCTGGTGCGATTATTGTGGTATCGTCCTTGCAAATTATGGTTATCTTAGAAACATCACAATGATCATGATGAGAGTGTGTTATTAATATAAGGTCCGCCTTTTCGGTATATTCACCCTCAAAAGGATCTATGTAAATTTTTTTTCCATCCATGTTCATCATGAAGCTAGCGTGACCCAGATATTTCAAATAAAAATCCATATTAACACCCACAAATGCTCATATTTTCTCAACAGTATTTTGTTGAGACGTTTAAATTGTTTTGCTCATTAATATTGTTTCTCCGTATAATTTGTGGGTGCATGATTTAATTTTTCTATATCCTAATTTTTTGTAAAATTCAAAAGATGTTGTACTCGAGGACACTCTTAGCGTTTTTATACCTTTATCTTTAGTATTATTTTCAATGTATTCGATCATTTTTCTTCCTATACCTTTTCTTTGATAGTTGGATTTAATAAAAACCGAAAAAACAACATCTCCTTCTACACTTATTGTACCTAAAATCTCACCACTTTCTTCGGCAACAAAAACATCGCGATATTTAGATTTTTCAATCAATTTAGAAGGTAAATGCTTTCTTTCTACATTCTCGATTATTCTTAAAGGATAATCCTTGACATTTATCTCCCTTAGTGTCGTCGAAATTAAATAGCTTATTTCTTCAGCATCTTCAGGCTTGAACCTTCTAATCTCCATAAGATAAAATACTAAAATGATCTAAGATAAAATAGTAATCATAAGGTATTTGCATTCATCGTGATAAAATTAACATCTTAATTTATGAGGTGTTTCACTTTTTTAAGCTCATGTCTCACGTTTATCTTTAGTTTCACTTCTCTCCCTCTCCTCTATTGATTGCCAGTGTATAGAATTTTTTGAAAAGCTTAGCTAACTAGCTAAAAATTTCAAAATATGAATGTTCAGAAATGACATCAAGCCAACCAAGCCCCACTTCGTTTAATGAGTTCTAAGAGAATTATTAAAATCGTGAAAAGATAATGTTGAGTGATTACATGATTCTATTA
>JAGLRI010000049.1 GCA_023136395.1 Candidatus Bathyarchaeota archaeon
TCTCTTAAGAACTCAACCAGTGTTAATGCTGCCTTCATTCTTTTTTCATGTTTAATGTACAATATATAGTATGGTCTTGTAATGTTCTGGAGTGCTTGTGTTACCCATTTTGGGCTGAAGCCTCCCTTGCGTTCCAAAGGCGCGTGCGTGATCTTCTTCAACTTTGTCAGTTCTTCCTCATCTACTGTGGGCTTTTCAGCCTGAAGAGCATACTCTGCGGCAGCCAGACCAGCCCTTGTACCTGTAACCGAAGCACCAGCGGTAGCTACTCCAATAGTAGTATATACAGCACCAACTTGCATTGTTCCTAGGCTGTCCCCGGCTGCGTAAAGCCCGGGAATACTTGTGGCACATTTTGTGTTGATAGGCCACACTCCCTCTGTTGTGTGAATAGACATGCCTCCTGCAGCACATCCTACTACACGAAGCGTATGGTCTTCCCCCAACCGCTCAGCAGTTATGGCATCTATTTCTGTAAATATTGGTGCCCGCCCTGCATGAGCCTCAATTTCAATCTCAAGCCAAAAACGCGTTAACCCACGACGTTTTACCTCATCACCTTCAGCATTTATAATTCTCCTTGCGCTATCTACTCTTTTCATGCGTCGTCCATTACTTGCCACTTGTAGTCGCCTATTATGTGCACGAGAGCCTGGATAATCAGCCCTGATGTAATGTGTATCAGGAAATTCATTACCAATTATCTCAGCACCAGCCCTATACGCCATCGCTTGTCCGTCACCTGTTAGTTCTGAGATAGGCCATCCATCGGGTTTGAAGCCGGCGCATCCTGTACTTATGATGGTGGCTTTTGCTTTGAAGACGTATAAGCCGTAGCTGTCTAGTGGAATTCCTACGGCTCCAACAACCCGCCCATCATTTTTAAGCAGTTCGGTAGCCATGATTCTATCCATGATTTTAACACCACTCGCTATAGCCTGCTTCCTTAAAACTTGTGGAATTTTTCTTTGCTTTACTAGGAGCGCTTCTGTATGATATGGAGTCAAAAGAGGACCCACTTTAGATTTATGAAGTTCACCTCTTTCATCTTTCAGAAATTCGAATCCCCATGAAATGAGATCCTGGTATCTTGCATACGATTCCTTGAATATTAGTTCTGTCCATTCCCGATTATTGACATATTCCCCAGCAATATTAATGTGATCCATCCAATCGTTTAGATTGTGACCCCACTCTGGGTTGAAAACACAGTAGCTGTGAGGCCAGGGAGATGAACCTGAATTACTGACATATCCCTTATCTACAAGGGTTACATTGACTCCCTTTTCTTTAGCCTTTATTGCTGCAAAACAGCCTGCCATGCCTCCACCGATTACCAAGACGTCAGTTTCAAAAAAACGTTCTAATGACATTGACAATTTTTTCTCCCCATGAAAAGTTCTTTTTCTTTTAATTTATAACTTTTGTTATCGTAAAAACTGATTTAATAGGTCAAAATAAATTTGTAAATAACAAATATTAGTCATATAACAATAGAAAGTAATTTATCCTATACTACTTTGGTCTATATACAATTTCAAGCACTCGATAACATCGTTTTAGTTTATCATTACTTTTTGGATGTTTTCCTTTATGCTACCTTTCTTTATTTTTTATTGTAATCTTTTTTGAGGGTTTTCTTTTAAGCTTGGTACCACAAACTTCGCAGGTTTTAGATTTATAATCGGAAAGATATTTTCTATAACACGCGGGGCAATATAGAGTCCAATATAGACGAAAACGTATACCAAAGGTCGTTAGGGAAGTAAATTTTACTCTTATTTGGTTTGCCACGTTTTGGATAGAATAGTCATCTGTAACAATCAATGGGTTATATCCTGCTTTCTTTTGCTCAAGGGCTAAAGCCAATACTTGCAAATCTGCACTTGAAAGAAAAAGCACATCTCCCACCTCTTTAGAAGATTCTTTGACCTTATTACGAAACCGAGCAGTTGGTGCCCTAAGTTTTAATTTCCCTCTCTCCACCGCAGTTTTAAATCGGATCCACGGTAGCGAATTTGGAACCAGCTCCTTCTCCACCATTGGAACTGAATATTGCTTATCCTCAACAGAAAGGGAATCAAAACCTGCAATAAAAGCGGAAGTATCAAGGATGAGAATTATCTTTTCTCTCAAAGTTCCCTTCCTCTCTTTTCTCTCAAACAATAGCTAGCTCACAATATTAAATTACAAAGTTACTACTTAACATTAAGTAATAACTAAAATAAAACCAAGCTTATTTATCCTTCTAGCAAAGAGATCACACTTTGATTAACGACTCATTTATAGAGAAACAGACAAAGCAAAGGTTTAAAAGGAGAAGATCGGAACTAATCCGAAAAAAGATTGTTTGATTTACAAAAAGCCTATTTAATGGAAGTAGATATTTTTAGTCATAGCCAGTCAGTTTATGTAATGAGGAAAAAGAGATGAGCAAGCCAGTTGAAGTGAGCACCTTGAAAGTTGGTAGTTACGTTATTGTTAATGATGAGCCATGCCGAATTGTTGACTACTCAAAATCTAAGCCGGGTAAGCATGGCTCCGCAAAGGCTCGAGTTGTTGCAATAGGTGTATTTGATGGGACAAAGAGAAGCTTTGTAAAGCCTGTGAGCGCACAGGTTGCGGTACCTATTATTGAGAAAAGGAGCGGTCAAGTCATCTCGCTTACGCAGACGGTTGCTCAAATGATGGATTTGGAAACATACCAAATATTTGAACTTCCTTTGCCGGAAGAGAAAGAAATAAAGTCAAAACTCGTCTCCGGAGCTGAGGTTGAGTATAGACGCATCTTGGACAGAGTAAAAATAATGAGAGTAAAGAGTTAATCAGTCATATTTCATTATTATTTTCAGAGCGTAAACTGCAACATGTTATCTGGAAACAAGTAAAGTAAAACATTGAAATTTAAGTAACTCAACACTTAAACTATTACGAATCATCAAGTTGGCGTGTGGTCATGGTTCTGGAACGTCTCGGTTCTTCCCTTTACGAGGCTTTAAAAAAGGTTCTTCGCACCTCGATAGTAGATGAAGAAAATGTTAAGGAGTTAGTTCGTGACATTCAGCGAGCGCTGTTACAAGCGGATGTCAATGTAAAACTTGTCCTTGAAATCTCGAAGCGAATAGAAGAAAAAGCATTGAAAGAGAAGGTTCCCCCTGGAATTTCAAGGCGAGAACACATCATAAAAGTTGTTTATGAAGAGTTAACCCGCTTTCTCGGCGAGAAACATCTCCCATTAAAGTTAAAGTCTGGAAAGAGAAATATTTTCATGCTTGTCGGAATCCAAGGTTCAGGTAAAACTACAACCTGCGTGAAAATGGCAAAGTATTTTCAGAAGAGAGGATTGAAAACAGCGCTGATCTGTGGAGACACTTTCAGACCAGGTGCCTATGCTCAACTCCAACAATCAGCAAAGAAGGCAAACATTCCAATATACGGAGATTCGGAAGCGAAAAACTCCATAAAAATCACGTTGAACGGATTAAAGAAAACCGAAAACTATGATGTGGTTATCATCGATACTACAGGCCGTCATAAGAATGAGAAAGGTTTGATTGAGGAGATGATGGTGTTAGAAAAAACAATTAATCCTGACGAGGTTGTTTTGGTAATTGATGGAACTATCGGACAACAGGCAGCAACACAAGCAACAGCTTTTCACGAAGCCACAAAAGTAGGATCTATTTTTGTAGCCAAGCTTGATGGCTCCGCGAGAGGTGGAGGAGCACTTTCAGCTGTTGCAGTCATCGGGGTTCCAATAAGATTTATTGGTACTGGTGAAAAAGTTGGTGATATTGAACTCTTTTACCCCTCCCGGTTCGTGGGTAGATTGTTAGGTATGGGCGACTTAGAAAGCCTCATTGAAAAGGTGAAGGGAGCAGAAGTAACGATGCCTGAGAAGAAGATGCGCGCATTTCTTCGTGGAAAATTTACTCTTACGGACATGTATGAACAATTTGAAGCGATGAAGAACATAGGTCCTTTTGGAAAGCTCTTGAAAATGCTTCCGGGATTATCTTATAATATACCTGACGAAATGATGAAGATCACCGAGGATCGCCTCCAAAAATGGCCTGTGATCATTCAATCCATGACCTTAGATGAAAGGGAAAGTCCAAAGATTTTAACCTCATCTAGAATACGACGGGTAGCTCGTGGCGCAGGCACTAGTGAAAAAGAGGTAAAAGAGCTTCTTCAGATGTACTCTACAATGAGAAAGATGGTTAAGACCTTAAGGCGAAAAAGAATTCCCTTTTTAGGTAAAACTTTTCTAAAGGCATAGCAAAGATCTTCCTACGAACTTCAAAAAAAAATTAAATTTTTCCCAAAAATAGACAAAAGGTGGAAAGAGTTTTCATGGAAATCCTCGAGAATGCACAAAAAATGCTTGAGAAATACCCCCTCTGCAACCACTGTCTAGGAAGGCAGGTCGCTCTTTTAGGCTATGAATTGGATAATCAGAAACGTGGCGAAGCTCTTAAGGTTTTATTGGCTATGAAAGGTCATCAACTGATACCTGTAAAAAAAAGAGAAGGAATTTCCCTCCTCCAAACTCTAGCGGGGAACGGATCTTATAATGTAGCTGCAGAATTACTTAAAAAAATGAGGAAGAAGGTAGGAACGAAGCGAGACTGTTACCTATGTGAAGAGCAATTTAGATCTGTACATGAACTGACAGCCAAATCCATTGAAAAACTGACTTATTATGAACACAAAACCTTCCTTGTTGGCATAAAACTACCTGTTGCAGTTGAGGAGAGAGAAGACGAATTTAAGGCTGAATTTAATGTTAAACATGGAGAAAATATGCGGAACGAGTTTAGCCGCGAAATTGGAAAGGAGATCTCTAAAGTTACTGAAAAAGAGGTGGACTACAAAACACCAGACATCGTAGTTATAATTAATCCCTTCATCAAACAAGTTATCCTTCAAGTAAATCCATTGCACATCGCAGGAAGATACAAAAAGCTGATTCGTGGAATTCCTCAATCTAAGTGGCTCTGTAGAGAATGTGGGGGAAAAGGCTGTATAAAATGCAATTGGTCAGGAAAAACATATTCCGAATCGGTTGAGGAGATTATTGCAACACCAACTTTAGAAAAAACACAAGGAGAAGATGCTTTATTTCATGCTGCGGGAAGGGAAGACGTTGACGCTCGCATGCTTGGGCACGGAAGACCCTATGTACTAGAAATTAAAAAGCCCAGAAAACGATTCATAGATTTACAAGATTTAATGCAAATCATCAACAAACAGGCTCAAGGAAAGGTGAAAGTCTTAAACCTTCGCTTCACTTTTAAGGATGAAATTAGAAAGTTAAAAAAAGGAGAAGCAGCTGAAAAAACCTATAAAGTATTGATTGAATTTAACAGTAACGTTTCTGATGAAGAAATAGAAATCCTAGAAAAAACCTTTAGCAATGCCGTTATTCATCAACGAACGCCTCTACGCGTTTTACATCGAAGAGCAGATCGAATCCGGGAAAAATACATATATGAGACCAAAATAAAGAGGTTGACACTTAATCGTGTAGAACTGAGGGTGCGATGTCAAGGGGGACTTTACATTAAAGAATTAATAACCGGGGATGAAGGTCGGACAGATCCCAATGTAACAACGATTAGTGGAGTTAAAGCTAATCCCCTAGAATTGGACGTCATAGGTATAGATATGAAGGGTTTTGAAAAATGACAAAATCGAAGGGTTATCGTGCAAAAACCCGTTATATCATGAGAAAAAAGCCTAGAGAACGGGGAAAAATTGGGATTAGTAGCATACTCTATGAATATAAACCACAGGAGAAAGTAGTAGTAAAGATAGATTCAAGCGTTCATAAAGGAATGCCACATCGAAGATATCATGGAAAAATTGGGATTATAATGAATAAACGAGGTAGAGCTTATGAAGTTAGTGTCACTCAAGGAAAGGCGATTAAAGAAATTATAGTGCGGCCTGAACATTTAAAGCCTTATAACGAGGGATAAAATGCCAAAAAAAACGTTAGAGGAGCGCATCATTGCACTTCCTCAGGTGAAAGAGATATTAGAATCCATAGGTGAGGAGCAGCTTAATGCATTTCAGCGCAGGTCGTTAGATTATGCCGCGAAGTTTTCAAAAATTGACATTGCCTCAGCAGAAGAACTTGTGAAAAAGCTTCAGGAACAGTTTGGTTTAGAAGCAGCGGAGGCTGTAGAGTTGACTAATTGCATGCCAGAAAGCATAGAGGAAATAAGAACCTTTTTGGCTGGTGGACGAAAAATTGTCGAAACCTCCAAACTCGAGGGTATTCTAACTCTTTTAAATAAGTACAGAAAAAAGGAATAAGGTCTCTTTACAGTTACTTAATCCTTACATATCTTTAGTGGAAAATCTTTTAAAGCTAAAATCAAATGTTTAAATTGGTGGAATATGGTTTGTGCTTCCTTTGGATCTTGTTTTCGAATTCAACGCCTGACCCATATCTAGTGCACATTCTCTATTAGTTTTTCAAATGTGAAACAGAAAAATTTACAATGTAACGGGAGGCAAAGGATTGGAGAAAAGATACGAGGAGCACGCATATGTCCTTGATCTTCTTCATGGAAGACCTGGGACAAGACCATATCGTACAGGAACCTTGATTCAAATTGTCGGAAAAGATTATTTTACGCTTCTTGAGGCTATTGTCAAAGAGGGTGTTACCCTTAAACCTCACGACCAAGTTAATGTTGGAAAAGATTTCCGTGATGAAATTACTTACATAATAGGTCGAATTGGTTACGAAGACTTAACAAGTACTGCAAAAATGGAATTAGTTACTGCAGTGGAGAAGATAGTGTTCATTCATGAAAGTAAGTTTATTAAATTTTTCAACACAGCTCAAGCAATAACTCCTAGGATGCACTCGCTTGAACTCATTCCAGGTATCGGGAAAAAATATATGTGGCAGATTCTAGATGAGCGAGAAAAAAGCTTTTTTAAAAGTTTTGAGGATCTACAACAACGTGTCAATATATCAAATCCCTCCAAACTTGTAACAAAAAGAATTCTGAAAGAGCTAACTGGTAATAGCAAATATAGATTATTCACTCGTTCTACGTAGAATTACGTGCTCGTAAACTTATTATTTGGTATTCCTTTGTTTTATGTCGTCAAGGATTCACTCTACTACTTTATTCACAGCTTTATATCAGAAAACTATATCTACTTGTGTTGATCTGAACCATAGCAACCGTTTATATACGGAGGAGAAACATTGCCGATCACTGACCCGTTCAAGAAGGCCTTAGCCCAAAGACACAGGCTCTACATGAAAATTTGTCGAAAGTGTGGTGTCCGGAACGCACCAACATCTACTAAGTGTAGAAAGTGTAAAAGTAAAAACCTACGCTGGAAAAAACGTGAGTTGGTTCGCTAACTTTCGTAAAAATTAATAGTTTCTCTTAAATGATAATTTTAGTAGAGCTTTTTTTATAACGAGGATCGCCACATCTTGGGATAGACACCACGAGGCATCAGTACCCGTTGAGTTTTCGCGACAAAGCCATGAGTCTTCATTAAAATATTTTCAGTAGTTGCCTTCGCCCTTGCTAGAGCCACCGCTTCACCCTTTTGAGTGAAGATAGCAATTACATTGTTGGGTTTTATCTCCGTCTCTAGAGATAAGACGCCAGGTGCAGCTAGGTGGGCTCCATGGCAAATGGCATCCACCGCAGAATCGCGTATATAAATCTTTGGAAGCAAATCAAGCGCTTTTTCCATAGGGAGTATTAATTTATAAATCAGACTTTTATCGCCCGATTCTTGCCATCGCGTAAATGTATAAGACAAGTCATGCAACGTGCTCATCCCCTCATCCTCAATAAGGGGTCCCACTCTCGTTCGTCGAAGCTCCTGCATGTGGGCACCACAGCCTAATGCTTCTCCCAAATCATGTGCAAGCTTTCGGATGTAGGTTCCAGCCTCACATCCTACTTTAAAGAGAACATTCTTTTCCTTCATCTCTAGAAAGTTTAGATAGTATATTTCTCTTGTTCGTAGCCTCCTTTTAACTGAAGAGCGTAGAGGGGGTCTTTGATAAATAACTCCACAAAATTCGGCTAAAGCCGCTTTTACCCTTTCCTCTGATAAAGTAGAATGAAGCCTCATAACACAAATATATTCTTTACCAGCTAAAAGGAGGGCTCCAACTCCTTTTGTGGCTCCTTCAAGAGCCATAGGGAGAACACCCGTCACCTTGGGATTTCCCTGATTTTATAACCCTAGGGTCCCGCCGTGACCAACTCGCTTAAGGTTTAGGATGCGTTTTACCCACGCAGCGACTTCATGACTTGA
>JAGLRI010000005.1 GCA_023136395.1 Candidatus Bathyarchaeota archaeon
TTCAAAACGCTGAAACTATTAGAGTCGTAACTAAAAAGGGTCATAAATCGATTACTGAACTTAACCCTGGAGATGAAATTCTTGTTCACATTGAGGAAGGAGGTAGACATTTCGGAACCCTAGTCAAAGAAGAAAGGGTGATTGAGCGTTGAACCCTCGAATCTGTGCTTCTGTAGCTACGGAAAGAATTTCTGATGGAATGCTTTTAGCTAGAAAAGCTGAATTAATGGGTGCTGATCTCATCGAAATTAGACTGGACTATCTTAACAACATTAAAGGAATTCAAAAAATTGTCAAATCTACTTCGCTTCCCCTCATTGCTACTAATAGGCAGTATAAACAAGGTGGGAGACGACTTCAAAAAGAAGAACAAAGGGTACAAGCTCTACTTGATGCTGCCAATCTTGGCTTTCAATACATCGATATAGAATTAACAACAGTATCCCTAAATTCAGTTGTAAGTGAATTAAAAGAAAAAGGAACAAACATAATTATTTCCTTTCATGACTTTAAGCGAACACCAAAAACATCAAAGCTAGAACAAATAATGCACTCGCAAATAGCGGCAGGGGCAGATATATGTAAATTGGTAACAACTGCCACTATGGTGAATGACAACATATCCTGCCTACTTCTCACCTCAAAGATGAGTAAGGTCGCAAAAATGGTGTGTTTTGCCATGGGTGAAAGAGGATTATTATCGAGGGTTCTTTCACCCATCTTCGGGGCATCCTTCACTTACGTTTCAGTCAAGAAAGGATTAGAAACTGCACTGGGACAACCGACCATATTTGAACTAAAGGAACTTTTCAGAAGTTTAGGGGTTGAAAATTGACTATTCAAGGAACTACCAAAATTTGTGCATTGATAGGTGACCCCGTTGAGCACTCTTTGAGTCCGTGCATTCACAATGCAGCGTTTCAACGTCTTAAATTCGATTACGTTTATGTAGCCTTTCAGGTGAGACGTGAAGAACTGGCGAAGGCAATCCAAGGCGTACGAAGCTTGAAAATCCATGCACTAAATGTAACTATGCCCCTTAAAGTGGATGTAATTCAATACCTTGATCGGGTTGATGATGTTGTAAAAATGGTTGGTGCAGTTAATACCATCCTAAACGATGAGGGATCCTTAATCGGTTATAATACTGATGGGAAGGGTGCTTTAATGGCGTTAAAAGCAAATAATGAAAGTCCAGCGGATAAAAAAATTGTGATTCTAGGTGCTGGGGGAGCATCTCGAGCTATTTCTTACAGCTTAGCAGAAGAAACTCGTGAAATAATGATACTAAACAGAACGTTGGAAAAAGCTGAAAGTCTTGTAAAAGATTTATCAAGCAAGTTTGGAAATAAGGTGAGAAGTGGAAAACTTTGTAGAAATCTTCTTAGAAAGGAGTTAAAAGAAGCGGATTTACTCATAAATGCTACCTCTTTGGGAATGCATCCCAATGAGGATAAGACTCCGGTTAAAAAGAACTTACTTCGACCTGATCTACCCGTTTTTGACCTTGTCTATGATCCTCTTGAGACGAGGTTGTTAATGGAAGCTAAGTCGGTTGGAGCAAAAACAATTGAAGGTCTGACTATGCTCGTTTACCAGGGAGCTGCTTCATTTGAAATATGGACTGGCAAAAAGGCGCCGATACAAGTTATGTTAGAGGCTGCTCAGGAAAAAATTGAAGCACCAAAAAGTGGTATTGTATGAATATAGTGCTGATAGGGTATAGAGGAACCGGAAAAACTTCAGTTGGGAAAAAATTAGCGGAAAAACTCGATAGGAGATTTACTGGAACAGATGAGTTGATTATCCAGAAAGCTGGAATGTCAATACCTAAGATTGTTGATAACTATGGCTGGGACGTATTTAGAAACATTGAAAGCGAAGTTGTGAAAGAAGTCAGTAAAAAGGATAATTGGATTATCGATACTGGTGGAGGGGTCGTTTTAAGGAGAATTAATGTAAAAAACTTGAAAAAGAAAGGTATGTTAATCCTGTTAAAAGCTGACATTAAAACCATAATTAATAGAATTAAACATGATAAAGAACGCCCCTCCCTTTCCGGAAGGAAATCCTTTATCGAAGAAGTTGAAGAGGTTTTGAAACAAAGAAGTAAAAAATACGAAGAAGCAGCAGACTATACAATAGATACAACAATATTAACCATTGATCAAGTTACTTATCGAATAATCGCCTTCTTAACGCAGAAAGGATTTAGAAAGTAGAAACCTGTAAACCTTTCTCGGAGTGAGAACATGACCGACCTTATCATAAGGAAAATAAAGGGGTTGGATGGGACAGTTAAAGCTCCCTCCTCGAAGGCATATACACACAGGGCATTAATAGCTGCGTCTCTCTCGGAAGGTCGATCTTTGATCGAAGAACCTCTAATCTGTGACGATACTTTAACTACTGTACACGCATGTTCCATGGTTGGTGCACAGATTCTAGAGGATAAAAAATGTTTTATTGTTGAGGGTGTTTCTAAACCAATTACACCCGAAGATGTAATTCATTGCAAAGACTCTGGATCCACTAGTCGGTTTATGACCCCTGTATGTGCATTAGCTGATGGTATATCAGTTATAACCGGAAACGAAGGTCTTCGAAGAAGGCCGATGAAACCACTATTAACTTCTTTGAGGCAACTAGGTGTACAATGCTACTCAGTCAAAGCTGATGGGCGTCTTCCCATAATTGTGTTTGGTGGAGGAATCAAGGGGGGAAAAACCTTCATTAAGGGGGATGTAAGTTCTCAGTATATTTCAGGTTTATTATTTGGCACTCCTAAGGCAAACACTAATACAGAAATCACCATCACAACTCAACTCGAATCTAAGTCCTATGTAACAATGACATTAAGAGTTCTTCGTGATCATGGTATCAAAGTAGAGTGTTCATCAGACTATAATCATTTCCTTGTTCCCTGTACACAAATATACAAATCTTCAAATCATGTTATCGAGGGCGATTATTCTTCTGCAGCGTTTCTGTTAGCAGCAGCTTCTATTATCAACTCTCATGTAAAAGTTACCAATCTTCAAAAAGAATCCCTTCAAGGCGATCGGGCAATAGTTAACATTCTTAGAGATATGCGTTCTCAAGTAAATGTTGGAGAAGACTTCGTAGAAATCCAGGGAGTTAAACAGGGCTTACGAGGAATTGAGATTGATGTACGAGACATACCTGATCTAGCTCCAGTCTGTGCATTATTGGGTTGTTTTGCTCAGGGTGAAACAATCATTAGTGGGGCAAAAAGACTGCGTTTTAAAGAGTCAGACAGGATAACCTCGCTGTTTAATGAGCTCAGGAAAATGGGAGGTAGAATTAAAGAATTCAAGGATGGTCTAATTGTTAATGGGGGCAAACTTCATGGAGCTGAACTAGATTCGCATAACGATCATAGGATCGCCATGGCCTGTGCTGTCGCTGCTTTGGGGGCTGAGGGAAGCACAATAATTCATGGAATAGAATGTGTAAACAAATCCTACCCAAAATTTCTTTTAGATATGGTTTTATTGGGAGCTAAGTTTGTTTATTAATTTTTTTCTTGTTTGGCACTCTTTATAATACCCTATTATTTTGCCATTATGCGCCTGACAACTCTTTATGAGTAGTCTAAAATGAGTTTTCGTTATTCTGATTCAGCTTTTATTACTGTTATTTCAATAATTGAAACGTTTCTTTTTTGACCTTCAACGTCAGTTAATTCTTCGGTTCCTATTTCAATATTTTTGGCTACCAAGTTCTTAATGAAAGCGCGCCTGAGCAATTCAACAGTATCTACTGCCGTGCTTATTGCTCGTCCTCTAGCTTTAACCACTACCTCTTTTCCACCAGCGTTAAAAAGGGTAAGGCAAGCAACCACATAGTTCATTACTGGTTTTTTACCAATGAAAACGTTGTTTTCTTCAGATTTTTCATTTGCCACATCTTTTTCCTCTAAGTCAACCCAATATTAATACACAAGTAGGTCGTAACCTCTTATAATTTTTTTCAGAATCTTCTAAATTGAAACGAAACTAAAGAAGAATAATCAAGATGGTTAGGAGAACACCAGTTAATGAGAATACGGAGGCTGCGAGTTTTTTACTTAGTTTAACTGTTTCATCAGTTGTAAGACTTAACGCTTCTATTTGCTTCTCTCCCATTACCTTGACTTTGTGAATGGTTTCCGTTCGCCAGGAAACCTCTGCGGGTTCAAGATCACTTAATGCGTCTGTCGTAGCCTGTTTAATGTAATCGATAAGTTTTGTTTGATCGATTGCTTCACCTATTGGATGATAACCACGTTTGGTTAACACCGTGCTATTCACGGTGTGAGTATCTGTTGTGAAAACCTCTCCGTCTGTGATTCCAATTTCTTGAACTGCTAAGAGAATCTTCTCGCGTAATCCGGATATAATATTGTTTCCATCAATAGTAATATATGCTATTTTTTGGTCGTTTACCTTCATTACAAGCACGCTTATTCCCCCTGGGCCCATGCCCTCCTTGACGCTGAACTCCTCTGGGACAATTCTTGCGGCTCCAACTTCAAAACGAGTCTGGGTGTGGAGTAGTGCTTCTTCTAGACCTGATACCGCGGCTTTTCTGAGAGGATCTATGGCTTTCTCCAGATTAAATGGGCCCTTGATGCTGTTGTGTGCATCGATAACAATCGCGGAGGTTAATCCTCTTTTTTCTGCTTCGTTAACGATGACATCGTCTAATTCTCGAGGTAGATCCTCCATTGTTTGAGGTGCAATAGTTAATGAAATGAGTGCACATTCCCCGAATATTTGACAAGTGGCGGTTGCCCCTTTTATTTTGGTTCGCATAAAGGGGGTGCTTCTCGAACTGAAAGTAGAAAAGTCTAACGATCCAAGAATTCTGTCCATGACTTTTTGATTCTGAAGTTGTGATGTAAGGTTAAGTTCGTGCCCTGACAAACCATGAGGAACTGCGACTATGCACTGTAGTTTATTTTCCAATTTGTTTTGTATCATGTATGGAAGGGCGCTGCTTCCAACATTTTTGAAGGGTCCTGGATGAAATGCTGGAACGATCATTACTGCTTTTATCTTTTTTTTCTCTCTGAACGCCAATAGAGAAATTTTTATTTCTTGTTCATAACCGAGTTTGTCGAAAAAAGATTCGAGGGGGTCGATTAAATCCTCTGTCCAATTCGCTAAAAACGCCTTAAGAAGGGAAAGAGAAGTAATTCCAATGATTTTTTTCCCAACACGATTCACAAAGTAGACGAAAATAATGTTCGCTGACAAAGCAATGGGGATGGAAAACAATAAGAATAGAAGATGGTGAGCACTCAAACTATACCCAAAAAACTTGCCTAAGAAAAAAAGGAGGATGTTGCATAATACTGGCTGTAAAAAGGAGGAAAGGATAATTTGCCAAAAATTAGCAAAAGATACTGTGTAGAACACCAATAAACGAAGAATTAGCGTTGCACAAAAACCAACAAGGAAAAGTTTAACCCAAATGTTAGGGCTTCCTACAAAAAGGATGAGGATGCTTCCAATAAAAATGAATACAAACCAAAATAAACAAGAAAAAAGAGATAGTGCAGAACACCTCCTTAAATTTAATATAGGATCTTTTTTCATCCAACTATAATGGATTATCACGTCAGCTGACAAAGTAATGAAAAAGAAAGCAATACCAAAAAGCAAACCTGAGGTGAGTCCGAGGTAAGAGCGATTTAAAGGAAAAACTGTGGAGATCCCACCAACTATGCAGAATATAAACAGCAAAACAACAATTTTAAGGTGGGAGGGGAGCCTAAACAAAGAGGAATAATGCCTAACCGCTTTATTTACATATTCTTCCTTATGGTTATTGGATGCCAACTTCAAATTCCCCCATAGCTAAAAACGATGAGAATGTGTATAATATTTCCTTTTCTTTACATCTCTCTCGCTTTTCTTATATAACTTAGTTGTTGTGAAAAAGACAGTTTTAAGGACTAGGCATTCAGGTTTATTTTTAATTCCTTTTAATATTTTTGAAAATTATTTGCATAGATTTGCTCCTTAAAGCACAACTTTAATTTGCGAGGCAGCAAGTCTACAAATAAGTGGAAAAAAACCATTAAATCTGTTACAGAGAGGTGTGAATATTTAACAAACTTTTTTTAGTTACTGGTACTCCGGGAGTGGGAAAGACGACATTCTCTCGCTTATTGGCCTTAAAGCTGAGTATGAAACACATTGATTTGGGAGAACTTGTTAAACGAGAAAATTTGATTTGTGGTATGGATGAAGTGAGAGGAACGCTGATTATGGATTCAGAAAAAGTTACAGAGAGGTTGAACAAACTTGTAAGTGAGTCAAATCAGGATGTATTAATTGATGGCCATTATGCCGTTGATGTTGTCGTTGCAGATACGGTTTTTATGGTTTTCGTACTTAGGCGAGCTCCAGATGAGTTAAAAGAGTTTATGGAGAAAAGGGGGTTTACAGAAGGGGAGCTCTGGGAGAATCTTGCCGCCGAAATTCTGGACGTTTGTTTATTTGATGCGGTAAAAGTTTGTGGATTTGATAAAGTGTGTGAGATTGATATGAGCGGCAAAGAAATTAAAGAAGGGGTTGAAGAAGCAATCTCGATTTTAAAAGAGAAAAGACAATGCCAAGTTGGAATAGTGGATTGGTTAGGGAATTTAGAAAGGGAAGGACGATTATATGATTTTTTTAAATCCTAAATCATCTCAGTCTCCGTATTATTTCACTTTTCGTTAGCAATGTGACACCTCGACGGTTGGCATAAGCTCTTGCGTGACCGCTAAATTTTTCTGATATGATTATTGGGTTGGGAAACCCAACATCTGCTGAGGCTCTATCTAAATTTATAACAATATTGACGCCGACTGTTCGTTTCCAATCTTTAATCCAAACCATGCGTTGTTCCTTACCTTTGCGGAGAACGAGATCAAACTTCTGAAGAAGTCCAGAACCCCCTTCCCAGATCACATTTCTCTCTATTTCATAACCCCTTCGTTTAAAATAGGGTACAGCAAGGTCAATTAATTTGGCTCCTCTCATTTATCTACGCATCCTCATAGTGTGTTAATTAAATATGTGTATCTAGGAAAAAATGTTTGCATAGAGTATTAGTTTTATTCTTAAATCAAACCAATAAGTCTTTAGTAATAGGAATAACATAATTCTTGGACCATTTAGATGAGATAACGGTGTGATTATTTGTGTTAAAATACGTATCATATAAAAGTACTACGGAGAGGTCGTTATGATTGAGGAAGTTAAAGAAATCATCCGCAATATTAAAACGAAGGAACTAACTAGAGCGGATGACTCTGCATGCATCAACAAGTGATGGAGGATTGAAATTGGTGGAAGCACTTCCTAAAAAAGTAATAGAAATCGCTCAAGATATTAACAAAATGAAAATAAGGGGAGCAGGAAAGATAGCCCAGGTTGCTGTTGAAGCGCTTAAAGTAGTAGCTGAGTCCTCTAACGCGGCGGTAACTGAAGATTTTATGGCTGAAATAAAATTGGCGGCTAAAATCTTGCTGCAAACAAGACCCACAGCTGTTTCATTACCAAATGGAATACGATATGTCTTGTGGAGGTTGATGCAAGCTAAAAAAACGATTGAAGAAGTAGAAGATCTCAAAACATGTGTGATCAATGTTGCTGACCAATTTATAAAAAATTCAAAGGTAGCGATTCAAAAGATTGGGGAGATTGGGGCGAGAAGAGTTAAAGATGGGGATGTCATATTGACGCACTGCCATAGTTCTGCTGTGATAGCTGTGATCAAGACTGCTTGGAATCAAGGAAAAAAAATCTGTGTGAACTGCACTGAAACGCGCCCCCTCTTTCAGGGTAGAATTACTGCTCGAACCTTAGGGCAAGTAGGTATCCCCGTAACAATGATTGTAGACAGTGCAACTCGACACTTCATAAATAAAGTTGATAAAGTAATTGTAGGCGCTGATGCAATAACGGCAAATGGTGCGGTTGTAAACAAGATAGGTACTTCCATGATTGCTTTAGTAGCACATGAAGCAAGAACTCCTTTCTTTGTAGCAGCGGAAACTTACAAGTTCAGTCCAGAAACCATGATGGGAGATTCAATTGTCCTCGAAGAAAGAGATTCCTCGGAAATTATTTCTTCTAAACTACTAAAAACCATGAAAAACGTATTCATCCGAAACCCCTCCTTTGACGTCACTCCGGCTGAATACGTTAACTTAATTATCACTGAAAAAGGGATAATTCCACCACAAGGAGCTGTATCCATCATTCAACAGGAATATCAATGGTTTATCAGTAATGAAATGGATACTTTGTAAAAATCTTATTTGATTATGAATAAACCAATTTATTAATTTAAGATTTAAAATTAACTAGATTAGTTAAAATCCCTCAACTCTAATTATATGCCGTTTTTCCAGTCTTTTTATCGCGTCAAAAAATTCGTTTTTTCGCTTTCCGTCGAGTTTAAAGTGCTGTAACATCTCTCTAACAGGGATTTTTACTCGTCCAAATGTGCTGATTTGTCTTCTCAAGTAATTCACAACAAGACGTTCTATTTTTCCACACTTCCATGTTGTGTTTCGAATAAGAATGGTAATCGCTTTGATCATTCGTCTGGTTTTTTCTCTTGACTTGCTCACGTCATTTTCCTCGTATCTTTGACGTTTTATTATTTTGTTAAAAGTTCTTAGTAGGATCCTTCTTTAAAAATTTTTCTTTAATAATATTTGATGCTGTGTCCTTTTAAGAAGAAAATTAAACCATTTGAACCATGCATTTATGCAGTGCTTTCTATTATTAATATTCTGGAATTTTGTGTAGTAGCATTCCTTCGACAGTGATTGGGTTTGTTCTCTGTGCAATGTTGTATGCTTCAGTGAGTTTGGATGCTCGTTCTGCAAAAATTTCAAGAAGAACATCATCTCCCTTCACCTTGTTTCCCCTTTTCCAACGTAAGATAACGCCTGCACCCTTTTCAATTGGAGCTCCTGTTGCCCGAGCGATGGCATTTATTGCACTGTTATTCACATTTGTTACAAAACCGTCGCAAGGTGCGTTTATTTCGATGTGATGCTGTCCAATAGGTATTTCTTCAGGTTTTATAGCTGGGTTCCCACCTTGTGTCTCAATGATTTCTCTCATTTTCTTTAATGCTTTCCCTGAAAAAAGAACGTCTTTTGCTGCTTCTTTTCCTTGATTTAGTTATGTAGCTCCTCCCACTTCAAGAAGCATGCCCGTTAACGCAGTAGATTTCTCGATTAAGCTAGCAGGACCCTTACCTTGCAGCGCTAAGAGAGCTTCACGGGCTTCTAGGGCAGGACCTATTGTGTGCCCTACTGGTTGTCCTCCATACGTTATTCCACATTGAACTCTCACCTTGAGGCGATCACCCAGTTCCATAAAACTTTGTGCGAGTTTTCTAGCATCTTCTATTGTTTCAACCTTAGCTCCCAATCCTACAGGTATATCAATGACAATAAAATCTGCTCCGACAGCTAGTTTTTTAGCCATAATGCTGGCACGCATCTGGCCTCTAGGGTCGATACATAGCGGATATTCAACTCGAATTAGAATATCGTCTGCTGGGGCGAGTCCAACTTTTCCACCACAAACAATTGTTCCCCCCGCTTTCAGTGCCATTTCCTTCAATTCACTCGCAGTAAACTCGATGTTGGCTAGCACATTCATTGTGTCTGCTGTACCTGATGGGCTAGTGATTGCACGACTGCTCGTTTTAGGGATAAGCAATCCGGCAGCTGCAACGATAGGAACTATCAGTAGTGTCACTTTATTGCCTGGAACACCTCCTATGCTATGCTTGTCATAGCATGGACGTGCGAAATCAATTGTAATACCAGTCTCTACCATGGCCCGTGTTAGGTACTCAACCTCATCCATACTCATGCCATGGAACTCTTCTTCCATGAGAAAGGCTGCTATTTCCAATTCACTAAGATTATGGTCAACAACGTCTCGAACTATATCATAGATTTCATCTTTTTTTTAGCGACGCTCCCTTCATCTTCTTGCGGATGTATTCAACCGATACAGGAATTTTCGCTAGAGCAATTGAGACAACTTCACCTTCTTTTATTCCAAAATCCTCTTGCAACTCTTTAAAAATGCCGATTTCTCCCATCTGGATATATGTATCAGTTATATCTACCATGGCCGTGGTTCTTTTTCTTTTATAGTTTACCTTCACTCAATCGTGGGAGAGTATACCACTCATTTTCGCTTCTTTTTCATGCAATAAAACTAGACGTTTCCCAACTGGAACGTCAATCAATCTTGCTTTAAGTTCTATCCTTAATCAATACCGCTAAAACTTCGTAATGTAAGTCATACCGACATTTCGCGCTTTAAAAACATTACGTAGAAACAGGTTTTCTATTGAACAGCGTTAACCTTATACTTCCCATCAGCCTTATGCATAAAAAATAAGTGGGGATTCTGGCATGCATGGGGTAGAAACGTGAAAAGGAGTCAACTTGTTTCTTTGATTGCTATTTTTACAGCTCTAAACGTAGTTTGTGACTCTATATCCGGCATTTCTTTGTTTGAATACGGTGTTTGGTGGTCATGGATTTTCCTAATAGTACCTATCACTGGCTTCATCCTAGGTCCATACGCTGGTTTTATGTCAACATTTTTTGGGGTTATAATTGGTCATTTTATATATTTCAGAGGAGCACCTGAGTTCCTTTTTGCTATGGGAGCGCCGATAGGTGCAATGATTTCGGGTTTATTATTCAGAGGAAAATGGAAAATTGCTTTCTTGTACTATACCGTTTTATTTATTACCTATTTCGCGACGCCCATAGCTTGGAAACTTCCGGTTTGGGGAATGTGGGACACTTATCTTGCATACGCTGGTCTCTTCACAGTAGCTGTTATATTGTCTAAGAGGAAGAGTGAAAACAGTGATAAAAAGGAATCACCATATTCCCTGGCTCTATATGCCTTTATTGGGTTGGAGGCTGACATATTATTTAGAATATTCCTTCTCATACCTTGCCAGACTTATCGTCTCATCTACGGGTGGCCGGTAGAAGTCTTGCAAGGAGCCTGGGCGTTAGCAGCTACGGTTACACCTATTCAAGTAGCTTTATCTGTTTTGGTTACATCGACCATAGGAATTCCACTTATTAGAATTCTATTAAAAACAGGTTACTTTCAATAATTTTCAGGTTGTAGCTAGCTAAAACATACTCCGAGATTAGTCATTAACCAACTATCATTAACAAAAAGTCTAAAAGATTTAATCTCACTTATTTTTCGTGACTCTATGAAAGATCTGAGATTTTAATTTGAGGTATGGAATTGAAAAAAATTGGGGATGTAGATTCAAGCCTCGATTTTCTTACAGAGGTTGTGATGGAAGGTAGAATAAGGGTTATTGTGCCTAATCTTAAAGCTTATGTAACGGAGGTTTGGGAGTACGCTCCGTCTAAAGCTCCGGTGTTCTTCAATCCTGTTATGGCGTTGAATCGAGATCTAGCTGTTTTGGTATTGCAAACATATCAAAAATTGGTTGGAAAGAAGGTTGCGGTTTGTGAACCCCTAGCTGGTTGTGGTATCCGGGGGATCAGGTTTGCAGCAGAGGTAGAAGGGGTCCGACAAATCGTTTTAAGCGACATTAATCCGAAAGCAACTAAGCTTGCTCTTCTCAATGTTAAGCGCAATACATTAGAAGAACTCATTCTTGTTGTGAATGAAGATGCTAACCTTCTTTTGAGTCGGCATGCTGTGCCTTTTAACAGATTTGACTTTATCGATGTAGATCCTTTCGGTTCTCCTGCACCGTATCTCGATTCTACTATAAGAGCTTTACGCGACGGTGGTTTGTTAGCTTTAACCGCTACAGATATGGCGCCTCTGTGTGGTGTTCATCCCCGCGCGTGCTTCAGAAAATACGGTGGCAAACCGATGCGAACCGAATATTGTCATGAATTAGCCATCCGCCTGTTGATCGGCTGTTTAGCAATGACTGCAGCAAAACATGGGATCGGTGTTAAAGTCGTTTTTAGCCATAGTACGGACCACTATATTCGAGTTTACGCCGTCATCAAACATGGTGCAAGACAAGCTGATAATAACATTAAAGAAATGGGATATGTTCTCCACTGCTTTATGTGTCTCCACAGAGAAACATCTAAGGGAATTATTTCACACTTAAAACAGAAATGTAGCCAATGTGGTTATCCCTTGAATGTTGCAGGACCCCTATGGCTTGGAAAAATTTTTGATGAAAATTATTCTTCCCTAATGAAAAAAGAGATTGCTGGAAGAAATCTAACGCACAAAAAGAAAATTTTCAAGATGATATCTCTAATCCAAAAAGAAGCAGATGGGCCTGTTGCGTATTATACAACCGATAAAATCTGCGACAAATTAAATTTACCAACTCCTCCATTAATAAAAGTTATAGACCAGTTGAAAAGTGAGGGTTTTCAAGCCACCCCAACACACTTTAACAGTACAGGTATTAGAACTGACGCGTCGATAAAAATCGTCAAAGAAATTATATATTCTCTATGAGTATTACGGTTGTTAAAGGAGAGATAATGATGAAGATGATCCCAATCAACCTACCGCAAATTGGTGAATTAGAAATCGAGGAGGTTACCAAGGTTTTGAAGAGTTGTATATTAACTGATCGTTATGGTAATGGTCCTATGGTTAAAAAATTTGAGGGTGCATTCGCAAAATTTGTAAGGACCAAACATGCCGTTGCGGTAAACAGTGGAACTGCTAGTCTTCACATGTCTTTATTAGCCGCGGGAGTTACTTGGGGTGACGAAGTAATTGTACCTAGCTTCACATTTGTAGCAACTGCGGAGGCTGTGGCATTGACGGGTGCAAAGCCTGTTTTTGTAGATATAGACCCAAATACGTATAATATTGACCCAGAAAAGATCGAGGAAGCAATTACTAAGAAAACTAAAGTGATTCTACCTGTTGATTTGTATGGATTATCTGCAGATATAAGTGCAATGAACGATATTGCCCAAAACCATGATTTAACCATCATAGAAGATGCAGCTCAAGCACAAGGAGCGATGTACAAGAATAAACCTTCAGGATGTCTAGCAAATATCGCATGTTGGAGTTTTTATGCGAGCAAAAACATGACAACAGGTGAGGGTGGTATGGTAACCACGAACTCCGACGAACTTGACGAAAAACTACGATCTATTAGGACACATGGAGAAAAGAAAGAATATAATTCTTTCATACTTGGACACAATTATCGTATGCCTGAAATCGAAGCAGCTATAGGGAACGTACAGCTTACCAGAATTCCAATATTTTTAGAAAAGAGACGGACAAACGCGGAACTTATGACCGAAGAACTAAAAGATATAACGGAACTACAATTGCCTACCGAACCTCTTGGATACAAACATGGATGGTATCTATACACAGTTAGGCTTCGAAGTGCAAGTGCAACAATAAGAAATGAAATAATGAGGAAATTAAGGGAACAAGGCATTGGAGTTGCTGTGTACTATTCTACTCCCATTCATCTTATGCCGTACTACCGTCAATTTGTGGGATTTCACCTACCTGAGACCGAGAAAGCTGCACAACAGGTTTTTTCGCTGCCTATCCATCCCAGTGTAACAGTTAACCAGATCAAATACATTGCAGCTTCAATCATAAACACACTTGAATGATAAATTCATATGGTTAAGTATATATGGTTAGAATAACGGCTAAGTCATCTCTACCTTAATTTTTGTCCCGCTTTTTACTTGTTTAAACAATTCTATGTTTTTTGTTACTTGACCAACAACGTTAACTGGACTGTAAGGTCGAGATTTGTCATAGAAGACACACAATGCGTTTCCCATGGGCCAAAAACTGATAGTTCCCTTTTCAACATTAGCTTTAGCCTTTTCCTCCCCCATTTTTATTGGAATCTCAAAATAAATCTCTTCTTTCCAAAGTGCTGCACGTCCCACTAAGGGAAGCTTTTTGGTAATAGCTTCCACAGTTCTTGGAGCGAGGTGACGAATGAACTCTCCTTCTGCTTCACCAATTTTGTTGATCACAAACCGTATTGGTATGCGTGACACGTCTTTTCCATTCATTTTTTTCCCGGAATTTAGCTTCTACTAATCTGCGTTTTTATATATCTTGAGGTTCTTGCCACTAGAAACGTATTCTATAACGCCTTGTCTTGCTAGTTCCTTAAGAAAATGCTTTGCTGTACTCAGACGTAGATCAAGTCGAGACGCTACTGTGTAAGGAGTAAGAACCTTCATCTTTTTTAATTCATCAACAATTTTCTGGCTTTTAGGGTTAGGTAGAAATACACTCGCAGTTTTTTTCGCTGTGAATCTAGTGGATTTCACCTCTTTTTTTTCCTGCTTTCGACCTTGCAATTTTTCCATTTGCTTAATTGTGAGTCTCTTTTTTCCGCCCAACGACTTTTCCTCTGATAGTTTAGTGAGTTGACCTTATATTTACTTTTTTTGATAATTAATTATGCTGTCTCTTTTATGCTACTGCACTGATTTTTACTTTGTGTTTATTTTGCCATTCATCTAAAGAGACGCCAATATCTTCTTCGACTTTTGATCTGTGGATAGAGTTCATTGTACAGAACGGAATTATCCTGCCATCAGGTAAAGCGTAGTGTATTACGCATCGTTCGACTCTTTCTAGATCAAAATTGTAGGGATCTTGAAAGTGCATAGCTGAAATCATTAACATCTTTCTGTGAAGGTCACCTAAAGCCTTGTAGCTACCTGTCTTTAATACTGGCCAAAGATATTTTCTAAGCAAGTCAAATTTAATGTAGCGCATTACTCCTAATAATCGCATTTTAGCCCTTGTTTCATGGCCTTCCATCGCTTCTTTATACACTTTTTCCATCATTTTGAGAAACTTTTCAATGTTTCCATAGTTTGTGATTGGAACTATCTCCCCATCTTCAACAAAAACATATGTAGCCATTCCACAGTGGGGATGGGCTGTAAATTCCAAGTAACGCTTACCCTTCAAAGCACCAATTGCCCGAGAAATCGGAACTACTGCCGACACTGGATAAAAATCATTAACCTTTATTTTCCCATCTGTCTGCTTTTCGACTTCCACCATTAAGTCAGGGATTGTTATGCGCATTTTTTCTCTTTTCTGCTCCGGAACCCTACCGCAAATGGATATTGGTTGAAAATTTATGCACCTAACTACATCGAAGTTTTTAATTGCAAATTGGATAATATCTCCAACCTGTTTATCATTTACACTTTTTACCAGCGTACAAACTAAAACAACGCTGTCAATTCCTGCTTTGCGACAGTTCTCGATAGCCTTCATTTTAGTGTCAAGCAAGTCGAGTCCACGTGTGAACTTATAAACTTCTGAAGTGACGCCGTCAAACTGTAAATACAGGGTGCTCATACCGGCTTCTACCAAACCACGGCAATATTCAACACTTTCTGCAAGCCGTAAACCATTCGTATTAACTTCCACATGGCGAAAACCCGCATCTTTGGCCATGCGTATGAGCTCAAAAAGGTCTTTTCGAATTGTAGGTTCTCCACCTGAAAACTGGAGCGCTGTGGTAGGCACAGGTTCATTCCTTCTGAGATTTTGGAGCATATCTCCGATCTCCTCCTTAGTTGGCTCGTAAACATATCCTCTGGTTCCAGCTGTTGCAAAACATACGGGACAACGTAAGTTACATCGATTGGTTACGTCAATAATTGCGAGCGCAGTGTGAGACTTATGTTGAGGACAAATACCACAATCGAGCGGGCAATTTAACTTTGTTTTTGTGCGTGGGTTTTGAAGGCCTTCGCCGTCATATCTGAATCTTTCAGCTCTTAAATATTGTTCATAATCGCTCCAGTAGATGTCTCGAAATTTTCCGTGATCAGAGCACTCTTTCTCTATGTAGACCTTGTTGTCTTTTTCAAATATGGTGGCTTTTAAGACCTTGAGGCATTCGGGACATAAGCTCCTTGTTTCCTTTATTATCCTCAATTTTGTCCCTCTAGTAGTTGTAAGGTGTTTAATTTATTGGGAAATGGCCTATATGAAGGTTTATAAGTCTTAAATATAATGGAGCAATGCCACTTAAAGTTACTAACTTCACTCACCAAAAGGTCATTAATGCGCTCGGGATATCCTTCGATGTTTACATAGAGTCTCAAACATAATCTATAAAAATCGACAAGCATTGCATTATTTTAACTACAAAAAATCCAATGGATTCTGCTTAAACTTAAAATTTTAAAGAATCCTCTTGAATCCCATCTTTTGTGACTATGAGGAAGTCAACACCGTCGCCGCTCCTGGTATCTCTGCTAATAGCTGATTTTACAGCCCTGATCGCAAGATCCCTTGCCTCCTTAACATTTATGTCTTCCTTATATCCTTCCTCTAATACCCCGACGGCGATTTGAGCCCCAGATCCCACAGCCGCGTATTTGTCGGGTATGACTGATCCCAAAATATCTAATATATACAATGACGTTCCTTCTTCGTCTAATCCTCCCACTAAAGTTTGGGTGATCAACGGAATTAGTCTTCGGTTAAAGAGCAGGTTTGACATAACTTTAGCCGCGGATTTAACAGGAATGTTCCTCTTAGTGTCAAGTTCAAAGAGTTTCGAGTAAGCTTCTACTTGTCGCACTAAAACTTGCATGTCAGAAATTAATCCTGCGCAAGCAGCACCGATTCTATCAGTTATTTTAAAAACCTTCTTCCCAACCCTGCTAATCACCAGGTTACCATAAGAAAGTCTTTTCTCAGAGGCTAGAACCAAGCCATCTGTGCAAACTACACCTATCGTAGTAGCACCGGGTACATAGGTAAATTGCTGTTGACTCTCCAAAAAAACATAACCCCCTTTCCGTGCACTATATTATGGAGAGACTATTAAATTTAACTCTAAAGTCTATGAACTCGTAAAAAGAACTGAATTAATTCAAACGTTCATAGCCTCGACCATAAGCATTGGTAGGTCTATCACTCTAATGTCTACTTCCGCTTCGATCGCTGAGCGTCTAAGATTTACATAACATTGTGGACACATTGTGACAATAAGTTCTGCGCCCACATCCAAGGCTTCTTTTATTCTTTTTTTCCCTAAAGATACGCAAAGCTCTTCCGACACCGAAGCAAGTAAGCCACCACAACAGTTCGAATCCAACCGATTATTTTTCATCTCAACCAGAGTTATTCCAGGAATTGCCTTCAGTATCTCCCTTGGTTGTTCGAATTTTCGGAAAGTTCTTCCTATGTGGCATGGATCGTGATATGTTACCTTTACCTTTAATTCCTTAGTGAACTTGAGTTTTCCTTCCTTTAATAAATCGTAAAAAATTTTTGTTATATGAAAAACTTGGAATCCAAGCTCCTTGCCAAGAATCCGAGGATAATCCCGAGCTGTTGTTAAGTAACAGCCTGGGCAGGTTGTAAACACATATTTTGCCTCGTTTTTTTTAATAGCCTTGATGTTATGTTCGGCAACTTCCTTAAATACACCTATATCTCCACTCCAGAGAGCTGGCAACCCGCAGCACCACTCCTCTCCACCTAAGATTCCAAATTCAAATTTTGACTCCTTTAACACTTTAACTGTAGACGCAGCTATCTCACTACACCAGTAAGATGGTTGACACCCGATTAAATAGAGAAATTCTGTTTTATCTACTTGTTCAATTATTACATCTTCAAATATTGTCCAGTCCATTCGTTCCTCCTTAGGCTTTCCTAAGAAGTTACATTCATTTTGGATATTGGAGTTTACGATTCTAAGGGGTTCTATTGGCCCCCTTTTTGTTTTAACGAGTTCCTTTCGCGCGTCTTTTATTATTTCAACTATTGGGATGCCTGATGGACATTCAACGGTACAATGCTCACATCCAGCGCATAAATAAAGTTGATTGATAAGGTGGTCTGTGAGTGGAATTTTTCCCTCAGCCCATCCGTGAATTAACTTCATCTTCCCACGTGGAGATGAAGACTCCCATCCTATTTGGTTAAATGTGGGGCAGACCGAGCAGCATTTCCCACAGTAGACGCACTTCAACATCTCGTAACCATGTTTCTTCATGAGTGTTTGCGACATTACTTAAGCCTCTAAGTCGAGTTTTCCTGGATTCATAATTCCCTTTGGGTCAAAAACTTTCTTTATTTTACGCATTATGTCCATTGCAATGGGACCGTTCTCCCTCTCCATATACTTTGCCCTCAAGATTCCAATACCATGTTCCCCGCTCACTGTTCCTCCTAGATCTAAAGCTAACTCATGAATTTCATCTATAACCTTATCCAGGAGTTTCCAATGTTCGTTTTTCTTTTTATCTATTAAGATGGCTGGATGAAGATTTCCATCTCCTATGTGACCAAAAATGACAATGGGGATATTGTGTTTCTCCGATATTTTTTTGATGCCTCTTACAGCATCAGCAACTTTAGAGATGGGAACAGTTATGTCCTCTCCCTCATAAACCCTCGAATAAGTTTCGATTAATCTACTAGCCGCAACCCCCACAACGTTTCTGCCTTCCCATAATTCCGCGCACTTCATTTCATTGTCAGACCATTCAACATCTACAGCGCCATGACTTAAGCAAATCTGGCTTATGGCTTGTGCCTGCCTCCTAACATCATCCTTTGAACCATCCACCTCAATTAACAACATTACGTTAACTTCAGGTAGGTTTATTTGCGGCTTGTATTTGTTCACTGCCTTAATCGCTGAATTGTCAAGTATTTCCAATGCAGCTGGAATTATGCCATTCTTAAAAATTACATTCACGGCTCTTGCAGCTACCTCTAAGTCATTGAACGCTGTCTTTATAACTGATCTTGTTTCTGGGAGAGGAATTACCTTCAGAATAATTTCAGTTATAACTCCTAAGGTTCCCTCTGAGCCAATAAAAAGTTGTGTTAGATTGTATCCTGTAGCTCTTTTGATGGTTTTCCCCCCCGTTTTAATTACGTTGCCGTTGGAGAGAACTACAGTAAGCCCTAGCACATACTCCCTCACAGTACTGTATTTCACAGCGTGGGCACCACCCCCACCAACGGCGACTAATCCGCCCAGAGTACATACCTTGTTACTACTAGGATCCGGAGGGAAAAAGAAACCATGTTTTCTCAACTCTTCATTCAACACAGCAAGGACAACTCCTGGTTGGACAACCACGCAGTGGTTGTTAAGATCGATTTCTAGGATCTTATCCATGCTTGACATGTCGAGGACCAAACCACCTTTTATCGGTACAGCCCCCCCCGCCATGTTTGAGCCAGCGCCTCTCGGCGTCACCGGTATATTTTTTTCATTCACTAACTTCAATAGAGCAGAAACTTGTTCAGTTACCTTTGGTCTAACAACTGCATCCGGCATATGCTGGTAACGAATTAACGGCGTCATTGAGTATAGATAAAGTTCTGAGGGCTCCGCTGTAGCATTTTTAGGACCAACTATTTTCGACAATTGGTCGATAAATTTCAGTGATACTCCTCTCCACGGACTTAAATTACTATGGATGAGAATAGTTTACTAATTAAATGTTAGCGCGAGCGCAAAGACTTCGAAGGTATGCTCCACTAAACTTTTTATTAGTAAAAGAAGGTTGCAACTTCCTACTTTTCATACATAT
>JAGLRI010000050.1 GCA_023136395.1 Candidatus Bathyarchaeota archaeon
CGGAGATCGGTACTTTGAAGATATGGAAAAAAATTTCCCGGAAATGGAGCGTATGATGGAGGAGATGTTTAAAAGATTTATGAAACAGGCTCCTGAAGACCTTAGTAAAGAGAGAGGGTCGGGCGTACTTAGAAGCACTAGACCGATCGTATGGGGATACTCTATAACTGTTGGATCAGATGGAAAACCAGTCGTAAGAGAATTTGGCAACCTGAAGCCGTCAGCTCGAAGAAAGCCTTGGGAGCCTCCTTTCAGCCTCAAAGAAGAGCGAGAACCTTTAGTAGATTTAATCGAAACTGTAGATGAAGTAAGAGTTGTAGCAGAGTTACCTGGAATGGAAAAAGAAGATATAACCCTCAATGCAACCAGAAACACATTAATCATAAAAGTTGAAACTAAAGAGAGGAAATATCTTAAAGAACTCGAACTCCCAGCTGAAATTGATCCGAAAAGTGAAAAGTCTACATATAAAAACGGGGTCTTAGAGGTTACCCTTAAAAAGGTCGAAAAGGGAAAACCTACGGGGTTTTCAATCAACATAGAATATTTTTCTCGCTTATTATAAAAAAATACGGTATTAGAAGAAGACAAGTTCTTCAGGTTTGAGATAAAAAGTATTTATTACTTCAATAGTTTCTTCTAGAATAAACATGGGGTGCACAACTTGAAGCGGATAATGTTTTTCGTCACTGAAAGCTCAATAGCCAAGCAACTGGATGGTGGAGTTAAAATGGTTGTGGAAAACGATGCTACTGCGCTGGACGTTATAGCAAAAGCAGACGATATGCTCCGTAAAAAAGGAACATTTCCCCGACCACAAATACAAGTTGTTGCACATGGTCTACAACCCAAAGGAGGATAAATTTTATAAACAGGTTGGAGTTCATGCGTATACAGAACTCGGTCATTTCTACAATATTAAATGCAACGTACGACAGAAGCTTCAAGATGGCATGACTATAACTATAATTCCATCCGCAGGCTGCATTACTGATTTTGAAGAACCATTAAGCTACGAAGAATTCATAAAAGCTCTATCACATCACCCATAAGTTCATTATTAACAATTGAAAAGTTCAGTATTATTCGAGTATGGGGCGAAAAACTTTAGAGCAAGAAAAAATACTAGATACATAAATCGGATGTGTTTAGATGGCTAAAATCTTTGAATTTAAAGACGCTCCCCACACAACAACCGCTGGGAGGGGAACTACGTATAGGTTTATAAACGAAGACATGGATGCAGAGAAAATTGGAGTTATGTTGATTGAGTTAGAGCCTAGGATGAAGTCCCCACGAATTCATTATCACAAGAATAGGGAATCTGCATATATAGTTTTAGAGGGGAGTGCAACGGTAACGATTAATGGAACTGAACATCAAATAAAACCCAAAACAGTTGTTTTCCTTTCTCCCGGTGACAAACATGGCATTACCAGCACAGGGGAAAAGGGCTTTAAGATGATTGAGGTCTACTCTCCATTAGACCCTGATTTCATAGAACTTCCAGAGAAGGCTCAATAACCAAATTTCTACAATTCTTTATCAATTCTATTCGTGATAACAAAAAGAACAATTTTGTTTGCTCCTTCCTGAGCTTTTGCACTATTCCTCCCCAGTCGTTGTTCGAACATCGTTGATTACATGCATTTCTAATCTACTTGGTTATTTTATAGAAGAATAAGAATTGAAATGTTATGAAAAAGATTTACAAGCAGTGTGCGTAGTAAGTGTTTAGTGGTTAAATATGATTTCTCTTAGAGCTTTGGCTCCTTCTTTTTCTAGAATAACTATTGCTGGGGCTGTTGGAGCTGCGTTGCACATTGGTCAAGGAGATCCAAATCTTATAGATGCTAAAGCAATTCAGTTTTCAAGAGCTGTGTTAGATCAGACTGAGATTGATGGTGAAGTTATCTCATGTGAAGGTCCCAAAGACAACGCACCAGCATTTATGCTCAGAGAAAAAGTTGGAACAGGAAGTGGTCCTAATGTCGAGTTTGTTATAGATCCTGTAGATGGTAGCGCTGCTGCCTCAAAAGGTAGGAAAGATGCGATTTCCGCTCTTGTGTGTGCACCCACCGGTTGTTTTCAGGTACTTCCAGACGATGGATACTATTTTAAAGTAGCAACTGATTGGCATTCTATTGGCAAAATTTCTTTGGATATGTCCGTTGAAGAAATTGTACGCACAGTAGCCAAGGAAAAGGGTTTGGTTCTTGAAAACTTTACAGTTATAATGTTGGAAAGAGAAAGACATCTAGAGATTTTAAAAAGAATACGAAAATTAGGTGCAAGAATAATTTTGATTTCAGATGGCGATATTGCGGGGGGCGTTGTTACTTGTATTCCAGACTCCGGAATCGACCTTCTTATCGGTGCTGGTGCTGGACCCGAAGCAACCATCGCAGCGACTGCGGTGAAATGTTTGGGTGGCACCATGCTTGTTAAGGTTTGGAGAGATAAGAAGGATGATCCTGATCGACTAAATAGGCTTGTCGCAAATGGTGTTGATATAACTAAAACTTATAATGAAGATGAATTGGCTAAGGGCAACGAAATGGTTTTTGCAGCTTCTGGAGTTACTAAAGGCGAGCTATTAGACGGTGTACGATTTATTCCCAACGGAGCGATGGTCAGTTCAATTTGTGTCAGATTACCAAGTGGAACAATGGAAAAATCAGAAACAATTCTGCGGTTTAAGGGTCACCCTGTTTATAAACAATTGCAATTTAGTTTAGTTAGATAATAAAAATTGAATTGACCACTGTGGAATGTGGCTGATTAATCCAAAGTTTCCCTCGTTCTCAGCATGATCTCGACTGCGTTTCTGGCTGAAGTCATAATTTTTGGGGAAATTTTCACTTCATATCTCTTGTTTTTTAGGGAGAGGTACAGTTTTTCTAGGGTGTGTAGTTTCATTTGTGCGCACACAGCTTCCTCATAAGCTGGGATGAAGATGGCGCCAATCCTATCTTTCTTCATCCTGTGAAGCAGCCCCACCTCGGTTGCTACGATAAATTTTTTTGCCTTCGACACTAGAGCTTGTCTGTACATCTTGGAGGTGCTACCTACAAAATCGGCTACTCCACACACTTCGGGTGTGCATTCAGGATGGGCTAACACCTCAGCGTCGGGGTGGATCTCTTTTAATTTTAGAATAGCTTCTTTGTTGAAGAGTATATGAACTGGACAGAAACCAAACT
Source organism: Candidatus Bathyarchaeota archaeon (assembly GCA_023136395.1). Taxonomy (GTDB): domain Archaea; phylum Thermoproteota; class Bathyarchaeia; order Bathyarchaeales; family Bathyarchaeaceae; genus JAGLRI01. Next base: position 3,204 of record JAGLRI010000050.1, read on the forward strand.
TGGGTATGGATACTACATGCTTCTTCGTGTGATTCTTGGCGTATTGAGCAAGGTTCCAGTCTGGTCCAAATAAAACTGTTTCTGAATCCATTCTTTCTAAAATTTCAGCAGAGTTTGCTGATGTGCATACTGCATCGCAGTTAGCTTTCGCCTCCGCTAATGTATTGATATAGAGCACTACTTTAGCGTTAGAATACTTTTTCCGGTAAAGTTGCACAAGTTCGCCTGGTAGCATGGCTGCCATTGGGCATAATGCGTTTTTATCCGGCATCAGCACCATTTTGTCTGGGTTAAGGATGGCTGCTGTCTCAGCCATAAACTTGACACCGCAGAAAATTATTACTTCTGCGTCTGTTTGGGTAGCACATAGGGAAAGCTCTAAACTGTCCCCAACGAAATCAGCTATGTCCTGAATTTCAGGACGCTGGTAATTGTGGGCCAGTATAACAGCTTTCCTCTTCATCTTCAGCTGCTGAATTTTTCCCATGAGGTTTGCACTCGTCATTCTTCTTCCATCATCCTACTTGTATTTACATTACAATTAATCCATTTTTCTCTGCTATACACTACACATTAATGTTAGCTCCTTCTCTATGATGTCTAAACTTTGCTTTACACGGTCGACAATCTCTTTTATTTTTCTCACTAGGTTCATTGTTTAGCCTATAGTTAGGTTTTGTCTCCCTAAAGATCTGTCCCAAGTCGATTAGGGCATATAATGCTACAATGTTTTCCTCCACTGCTTTCTCAACCATAACCACGATCACGGCTCAAGGATTTTGGATATACATTTAGTTATACCCATTTTTTTGCAATACATTTTGGAGCCGGGGGGAGGATTTGAACCCCCGTACAGCGGTCTGCAGCCGCTTGCCTAAGCCACTCGGCCACCCCGGCAAATTTTGGAAGCACATTAGCTTTTTATTGGCGTTGCCATTCTCTGTTTTCGGAAAAAATTGGGTTTCTTTGGTGGTAATTTTTAACGTTGCTTGCTTTTTTAGTACTAAAAATATGTGAGAAAACTTTTTAATTGAAGAAAATTCTGCCTTCCAAGCAAAAACGATCCCTCAAAGCACCTACCACCGTTCCGTTACAGCGTTATAGTTTATAAATATTATCCTATTGTGCATCTGCTATCACCCATTTTTATAGAAGTTCTTAAAGATTTAACTCATTAATTATAACAATGTTATTTTTAAGATAGCTAGCTAGCAAAGGAACTTATCGCGAAACATCATTCCTCTCATGTTGACGTTGCAAAGAAGCTATGAACAACCCAGGCTGCTATTAGCCATTATCTCTACTCTAAACGAGGAGATAAGAGAATGAGTCAACTGGGGACCGTGTCCAATATTCAGTCCGTAGCAATGGAGGTGGCTCAAGGCATAGTTAAAGACGAACTTTCCATTGCAGATTCTATGTTGAATTTGTGTAAATTGTGTACAATTCTAAGAGATAAAAGCATCCTTTGTAACCTTCATAAAAGCTCCATTCCCTCCCTTCCAGACACCTGTGACATCTGTTCTATGTTATCGCAAACGTAAAGAGTTTTAATTTGGATGCCTTGATCGAGCTCGTAATACCGAAGGCTGGTTCATTCTGATTCTTTGTAGTATTTGTCTTCTGTTTTTGGGTAGATTTCTAGAGCCCAGACAGGAGAACGTAGAACTCTTGCTGTATGCTTGGTTTTGGCTTGAAGGAAGAGACCTTCTCTTTCCTTTAAAAGACTTTTTTGCTCTCCTACGATGAATTCAATTTCTCCTTCTAGCACTATGACTAGGTGTTCTACGGGGTGATCGTGTAAGGGAATTTTAACTTCATCACTTCTCAACTCAAAAAAATTTAGTGTAATTTCGCTTCCGTTTATCAACCTTACAAAAACATCTTTGAAAAGCTCTTTTTTAAATAAGCTATCTAGCTGAAATTTCAACAGCACCACCTTTTTTTTTTTACAAGTATTTCACTTAATTGATTCCGTAGTTACTATCCTTTTTTTTCCTTTGGTGATAGAGATGTGCTCAACATAAGTTTATATCTTGTCCTAATTTTTTCTACTGATCTTTGCTGATTTTGGGTCTATTCCGTACCATTCCACCTTGTATCCTAGAGTGTCTAGAATGCTGGTAGGCCTTCTTCCACCTGCATTTTCAATGATATCTGATGCTTCAACGAGGTTGAGTTCCCCCTCTTCCAGCCTCTTTTCCAGTTTATCTCCGATTTGTTTGAGCTTAGTTTTTGTTATAAGCATATCACCCAGACGTATGTATCCATGAAACTCTTTTTCTTTAAGAACTTCATTCATGGCATCCTTCAATACTCCCATTTTTTCGGCGAGCTCCTTTGCTTCTATAATGGATTTTTGGAGAGTGAATTCCTCACCACGGAGACGTTTGACCTGTTTCTTTACCAAACGAGCCTCCTTACTTTTGAGGTAATCTAGAATAGGACTTAAGGGAACCTTTCGATGGTAATAGATAACATTTAACTTCTTTCCAATCCTATCCAGTTTCTGACAAGCCAGATGCCTATCTGCAACCACGATCATATCTACATCATCAACCATGTTAAGCTTCTTCACTTTCTCTTCAAGGTATTGGGGAGTCCAAAATCCCACAACCTCCATGTAAACCCTTAAATCACCTTTCTGGAAACTGAAGTCTGGGATCATAACTTGCTTACCTACAGGCAAAGGCTCAGGTTCCCTTGTTAACATCCAACCAGTGTTTAACGCCTTGAAACGGTTTGCAAAATTTTGCTCCACGAGGCTGTCATAAACCTCCGTTTTACTAGACGTTTTTTTTGCTTTCAAATATCCACCGTGTTTTAAGTTATTTAGTTCAAGGTTTAGGAGCATCCTATCCTCCCTGTAGCGGAGGATTTTGGCATTTAAACTCCACCTTTGGCTTTGGACTATGGCGGGTAGAAGTTTAGCTATGCTTGTTCCATATCTGCGGTTGAGCTTGAATAGTGAAGTTGGACCATCCACCTTCACCTTGTATCCACTGTTGCTTCTCCATATTGTGTAGATGAGACCCAACCACTTAATCTGTCTGAAGATATACTGCCAGTTCTCTATAACAGTGAAGGTAAGCTCCGTAGAATGGAAGAGTAGAGTCTGAGTTAAACTGAGATTGTACTGTTTCACTAATGCCTCGGGATCTATTGACACAAAGTTTTTCAAGATGAGTTCTTCATCTAGGTCTCCGTAAAGGGATACCTCTAAATCTTTCACCGTGACCCCTAATAATGTTGCTACTTGGAAGAGGAGGACCAACCTCGCTTTCTGGGTGATAGGTAATCCCTCTTCATGTGCTATCTTGAAAACCTGTCTCCTCGCTTTAACGGGATCTATTACTGCCTTGGATTCGAATTGGCATCTCCGATCTAGAAGTACCGAGAGACCCCTGAGGTAGCGATGGTCAAAGTTTAATTCCAACCCATCCACTACCTCATTTATTTTACCTTTCTTCTTTCCCACATAATCTCTGTAGATTTTGATGAGTAGTTTTGCAACCTCAAGGTTTTCCTTGCTTAGCTGGGCGTAGACAGGTCTTATCCTATCTCGCCACCTCCTTGTAATTAAAAGGTTACTTGGTAGCAAAGTATATCCCTCTATCGATGTCTCCTCTGGCTTATCCTAGTTTCTACCGTTTCTCGAGCTACTATCTCGATGAGTTTTGCTTGCTTTCCCTTTCGTTTTCTTAGGATTCTTCCCAAACGTTGAGTGTACTCTCTACTACTTCCCGTTCCACTTAGAATGAAAGCTACTGAGGCGTCTGGTACATCGACGCCTTCGTCTAAAACCTGGGATGTTACAATAGCTCTATACTCTCCAGCCTTGAACTTTTCTAGGATTTCTTTTCTCTCTTCCCTTGGGGTTTTGTAGGTTATGGCTGGAATGAAGAAGCGACGGCTTATATTGAAAACCAATTGGTTATAGCGGGTGAAGACTAACACCTTCTCCTCAGTGTAGACCTTTAGGAATTCTCCTAACGCTTTGATCTTAGCCTCCGAGTTTAAAACAGTCTTTAGTGCTCTGTTTCGGGAGAGGAGAGCCTCCCTTGCTGCGGGGTCGCCCCCTGTTCTAATGATAAACCTCTTGAAGTCCTCCGGGCTACGAAGTTTCATCCCCTTCCTTCTCAAGTAGCTTTTGAAGACACTATATTCCTCCTCGTAGAGCCTCTGCTCCTCCGGAGTTAGATTCACTAATACCTTTTCGTATGTGTATGGGGATAGGTATTTTCCAGCTAATGCATCAACTCCAAGCTCGTATACGCGACCACCCACTAATCTCGGCAGGTCTAAGTGGCCACCATCCTCCCTTTCGTACGTTGCTGTAAGCCCCATTCTATAAGGAGCTATGTACATCTCTGCTATCTGACTGTAGCTAGGAGCCGGAAGGTGATGAACCTCGTCAAAGATAATGAACATGAACTTATCTCCTAATTGTTCAGCTCGTATGTATGCTGAATCATAAGTAGAAACTGTTATAGGCATAAGTTTGTCCTCTCCCCCACCGTAGACCCCAACCTCCACTCCGAATTGTGTGCTTAGGTGTTGCCGCCACTGATCCAGTATGTCCAAGGTGGGAACCACAACCAGTGTTGCAACATTCAGCTTCTCAATGGCCTTTAAGGCAATGTAGGTCTTCCCAGCAGCAGTGGGTAACACAATCACACCCTTCTTGTTTGCTTCTAACCAAGCGTTTAAGGCGGCTTTCTGGTATGGTCTCAGCTCAACTCGACATGAAAGTTTGGAAATAGGTGGGGGGTTGGTTGCTTCGTCTCTATAGACCATTTGGCTTCTTTTAAGGTAAGATAAAATCTCAGAGTAGTATATTGCCATAGCCCGAAAAGCACCAATTCTGGGGTCCCACTGGGCATAGGGTGTCCCAACCTCTCCTTGGATAAGAAGACTACCCCTATCATACCTTAATAGAATCATGTAATCACTCAACATTATCTTTTCACGATTTTAATAATTCTCTTAGAACTCATTAAACGAAGTGGGGCTTGGTTGGCTTGATGTCATTTCTGAACATTCATATTTTGAAATTTTTAGCTAGTTAGCTAAGCTTTTCAA
>JAGLRI010000051.1 GCA_023136395.1 Candidatus Bathyarchaeota archaeon
AAGAAACGCGGTTAGAAAGGTCATTTTGTGTTAGTAAAACTTGTGCAACTTTAACCCCATAAGGTCTAAATAATTCCCTATAGCGTGCTATAAGGATGGTTTGTCCAGTTGCTGCGGACACTTGTTGAAAGAGAATGTCCCTAGGTTTTGGCTTGATCCCAAGCTCTGCAATTCCTGATGCCACAGCCCCTGAAGAGACCAGAATGATTCTGTTTCCTTTCTTAACAGTCCTAGCAATCTGATCTACAAGCTTTTTCATTGCATCTACATTTAAGCTACCATTTTCCTGGGTTAGACTGTTTGTACCAACCTTAACCACTATAAGTTTGCTCTTCAATTACATATCCTCGATCTTTTAGATCTATATGCATGAATTTGTATGTTCTTTAAGTAAATTTGAAATGATAAAAATTATTTCATAAATATATTTTTATATTATCTAAATAGGTCTTTTTCGATAGGTCTTATTATTTCTTTTGCACTTCCTTTTCCTTTTGAATAATTGTAACCGCGGATTATAACGACTGGAATTTCATCTGATTTTCTCTTCGCAAGTTCAGCTGCCGAAGCAAGTTCATCTGCCACTGCAATATTCGTGGCTTTGAGGATGAAACCAAACATATCAGTTTCCCCACGATGATCCCTAAATGGATTCATTCCCGCCAATCCAATTGCGAAATCGACTTGCCCCTGCCTCCAAGGTCTACCCCAAGTATCTGTAATTATTACCGCAGGAGTTTTTTGAGTAAGCTCATTAATTCTATGATGGATTTTTTGGGCTGATTCATTAGAGTCAATTGGTAACAAAGATAAACTATCTTTTTTAATATTTGATCTATCAACACCTGCATTTGCGCATACATAACCATGTTTTGTCTCTATGATTAAGTTTCCATCCTTCATTTTCACGATTCTTCTTGTCTCCCTAAGGATAGCTTCTACATGCCTTGGGTCTTTGTTCATTTGATTTGCTATCTGATAAGCGAACTCGGATGGTTCCATATCTTTTAAGTTTATTACACGTCCTTCAGCTTTGGATACAATTTTCTGGGTTACAACAATCACATCATTATTCCTCATGTTAACACCTTGCTTCTTAGCTGCGTTCACTATGATTTTACCTAGATCATCTCCCTTCTCAATAATTGGAATTCCAGTTAATCCTATGATGAGGATCATAATTTCACCTAATAAAGCAAAAGAAGAAATATGTTTTTAAAAAGGTATGCATCAGCCTTTTATGTCAGCACATGAATTCTATTTTAACTCAGTGATAATGTATTTCACTATTTCCTCTGCAATATTTACTGGGGTTACCGATTGCAGGCCACTCCATCCAGGTTGACTGTTGATTTCGATGATTACTGGTCCTTCCGGTTTTTCCAATATATCTACTCCAGCCACTTTGCACCCAATTGTCTTAGCTGCTTTTAAAGCTAAATTTTCAATCTCTTCATTAAGTTTGATAGATTTAGCTTTTGCACCTAAACTTACATTTGTCTTCCAATTATCTGCTACACGACGCATAGCAGCTAAGACACGATCACCTATGACAAAAGCCCGTATGTCTGAACCGCCGTGAGGGATGAACTCCTGAAGGTAAAGAACTCCATGATGAAAGGAAATAGTATTGAATACCCTTATAGCAACGTCAGGATCTGAAACTCTTGTGATTCCAATTCCTCTTGACCCAAATATAGGCTTTAATACAACATTTTCTCCCAACTCGTAAAAAGCCTCTAATGCTTCGTCGGGATTTTCTGTTACAACAGTACGTGGAACAGGGAGACCCTGTTCTTCTAAGAGAGTAAGGGCGTAATATTTGTCTACAGCACATTCAATAGATTCAGCTGGATTGATGATCAACATTCCTAAACGTTCAAGTCTGTGGAGAAGATCCATTCTAAAAACAATTTCTTCTAGAGAACCACGACCAATTGAACGTGCGATTATAGCATTTAAATCTTCTAGGATGTTGACTCTTTTTATTGATAATATAGGTTTACATTTAACCCGAGCAACGAGGTCAGGAAATCTAAAACACAGCGGTGTGATATTTAGGCTTTTCATAGCGTTTCGTAATTGGATGGAATGCCATCCATTCTCATTTCTTGTTATCAATCCTATTTTCAAATTAACCCGCTCTTATCACAAATGATTCGAATTGAGGAAAATAGAGTGTAACCTTCTTTTATAACTTCAATAATTGTCCATAGTTTAAAGAACACGCAAGGGAAAATCTAAGAAGGTATATATTACAAATAAAAGCGGGTGAGAGTTTTGCTTGGTAAAGTACCAATTGAAGTTTTGCAAAAAGTCGTATTTAGAAATTTAGGAATAACAAGGGATGACGTTATCAATGGTCCTGCACTTGGTGAGGATGCTGCTATAGTTAAAGTTGGAAAGAATATTCTTGCTGTATCTACTGATCCGATAACAGGAGCGAAAGAATGGATCGGATGGTTAGCAATAAATGTCAGTGCAAATGATGTAGCTACTTGTGGAATTCAACCAAAATGGTTTACTTCTTGTATACTCTTACCGAAAGGTTCGAAGGAAAAAATTATTGAGAAAATCTGTAATCAAATCGATAGAGGTGCACGAGAATTAAATATGGCTATTATATCTGGTCATTGTGAAATAACACCCGGCATTGATCACCCAATAGTTATTGGTTCTTCACTAGGTGTTGCTGAGGAGGGAAAGTATGTTACTACTTGTGGGGCTAAACAAGGAGACAAAATTATTTTGACTAAAGGAATGGGGATCGAAGGTACAGCCATACTAGCTTCTGATAGACGAGATGAGCTGCTCAGAGTATTTAATGAAACCTTTGTAAAAAAAGCTGAAAGTTTCTTTGAAAAAATTAGCGTAGTTAAGGATGCGCTCACAGCGTTTCAAACGGGTGGAGTTTCCGCAATGCATGATCCTACTGAAGGAGGAATTGCAGGGGGACTACATGAATTAGCTGACGCTGCAAATATAGGTTTTCAAGTGTTCGAGAAGAAACTTCTAATTTCTGAAGAAACAAGAAAAATTTGTGCGTATTTCGAAATAAATCCTCTTAGACTAATTAGCTCAGGATCCCTCCTCATTGTAGCTAGCAAAGAAAAATCAGAGGAAATCGTAAACAAACTATCTAAACGCGGTATATCCGCATCAATAGTTGGTGAGACAACAAAACCTGAACTAGGGAGAAAAATGGTTACAAAGACTCAAAAAAAAATTGATTTGGTTAAACCTGTAAGCGATCATCTTTGGGTTGCACTCACTAAAAAATTTGATAGATAAAATAGCCTCTCTTTTCTTCTAAAAATTCAAAAACTTTATCGCATGGATTTTGTGTGTATCATTTTTTGCAAATATTAAACTTAATAATTATAATTATGATTATCTATCTTAACGGGAGTTCACTTTCATGAAAAGGAAAAAGAGCATACAAATTGCCGCGTCGGGCGTTATGGCTGCTCTCGTTTGTGCAGCGACTATGCTAATACAGGTACCAATACCTGCAACGGAAGGCTTCTTTAACATCGGAGATGTTATGATTATGGTTGCTGCTCTCACATTTGGCCCGTTAGTTGGGGCTATCGCGGGGGGTATTGGTTCATCCCTTGCGGATCTTCTTGGGGGCTGGTATATATATGTGGTTCCTACTCTCATCATCAAGGGGATTGAGGGGTTACTTGTTGGATGGATATGTGAAAAAAATAATCAGAGTATTCAAAGAGCAATTCTAGCTTGGATCGTCGGTGGACTTGAAATGGTTGCAGGATATTTCATTTTTCAAGTCTTTATATTAAGATACGGTGTTGTAGCTGCTTTAGTGGAGGCTCCCTTCAACATAGTACAAATGGTAGTGGGTGGAATAATAGGTATCCCTCTCTCTCTTGCCTTGAAAAGAAGAATACAACTTCAATAATTACAGGACTTTTGATAATTACACGGATACTTTTGTGTAGTTATTGCTTGTTTAAAATAACAAAATCTAAAGACTAAGGGTGGTTTTTATTTTGGTTTTTTTAAAGCGTTGATCCCGACTAATTGGATTGCTATAAAACCAATGAGGAATCTGAACCACATATTTACAACTCTTATTAAAACAGTTGCTGCGGCTGCTATCGCAGCGGTGATATTTAATGAGATCCCGATGGATGTGTAAAGGCTAGTCATGAGAATTTCTATTATTCCAACTTCTCCGGGTACGCCCAAGGGGATTGTTTGAACAGTACTACTTATAGAGTGTACGATTACTATTACGCTTAACGGAACAGTTTGTCCGAGGGAAACAAAAACTAGAAAAGATATAAGTAAACTGAATAGCCAGGCAGCTATAGAAAAAATTACTGATCGGACTAAATCTTTTGGGTGTTTCCCTAAGATTTTAATTCCTTGATGAAAAGCCTTTAAAGTTTTGTGTGCTTCGGTTCTTAAATGATCAAAGTTCCAACGATCCTTGAAAATAAAAGTTAACACTCGTATCATTGAATCGATTATTTTCAATGCTATCTGCTCTCTTATGCATACGAGACTTAAAAAAATTAAATAAAGTATAGTACCTGTTGTTACGATTATGATGAGGTTTAGGACGAATCCTGGAAGTTTGTATCTTAGAAGAAGGGAAGTTGAACCTATGAGCAAACTGCCCAACATTATTACTCCTGAGAGAAGTCTGTGACTCACAATCGATGCTACTACCTTCCCCGTGTTTTCACCAGTACTTTTAGACATTAAATATGCCTTAGAGATTTCTCCGCTAATAGCTTCAGCTGGGACTAAAATGTCGATAAATGTTCCTACCCACATATATAGGAAACTCTTTCTGAAGGGGACATTTACCGAGAGAGAACGCAGAAAATGTTGCCACGCCAAAGAAGATGCAGCCGTATTCAATAAAACAGAAATGAATGCAAGGGAATAGATAAAAATGTTAACACGCTGAAGAATTAAAACAATATCCGCTACGCCAACAAAGAAATAAATGTATAAAATGAAAATCAATAAACCAATCAATAAAAAGGGTATGGCTTTTTTCTTCGTGAAATGTTTTTCTATGTTCACTTACAGCTACACCACGTAGATGAGCAAATATGTTCATTTCATTTTATATTTTTAGCTTTTTTTCCACGAAATTCTAGTTTGGAGTGCCTCTTGAAGATGAAAACTACTATATAAATCTTCGATTAATTCTATTTTTATTTTATAACTTTTTTTGATATTTGTTCAAGCAAGCGTTGATAAAACCGTAATATTCTGGGTCTGGTTTTCCTAATCTGCTTTTAAACTCTCCATGGAATTGGGAGGCAAAAAAGAATAATTTATCGGGGAGTTCAAGGATCTCCATTCTTTGACCGTCTGGATTTTTACCTGAAAAAACTAATCCGTTTTTTTCTAAAGTGCTCCAATAATCTTGGTTAACTTCCCATCGATGTCGGTGGCGTTCAGATATCTCGGTGTTGCCATACAACCTATGTGCCAGCGTTCCTTCGTCAATTATTATTTTGTGTGCACCAAGACGCATAGTTGCACCCTTATACTTGATTTTCCGTTGTTCAGGCATTAAATCAATCACTGGATGGGGAGTATCTGGGTTAATTTCGGTGCTACTTGCTTCTTTAAGTCTACAAACGTTGCGGGCGAATTCAACAACTGCTAATTGAAAACCATAGCAAATGCCTAGAAATGGTATGTTGTTTTCACGAGCAAAACGAATTGCTTTCATTTTTCCTTCTGTACCCCTTTTGCCAAAACCATAAGGTACAAAAATTCCGTCGTAATTCTTAAGGATCTTCGCTTTGGTCGGGTTCTGTTCAAATTCCTCAGCTTCAAGGTAGTCAATAAAAATTCTTGTTTGACAAGCAGCTCCTCCGTGTCGTAATGCTGCATTCATGCTCACGTAACTATCCACCAAGTTCGCGTATTTACCTATTAACGCAATTTTAACTTCGAATTGAGGGTTAATAATGGAATCTATAAGTCCTTTCCATCTGCTCCACTCGGGTATTCGTTTAAGAAGGTTTAATCGTGAACAAATGTACTCTCCCATGCCTTGCTCGTCTAAGGCAATTGGAACCTGGTAAATTGACGGAAGGTTGTAGGAGCAAAACACTGCTTTTTCTGGAATAGTACCAAACAATGCTATCTTTCGCCGAGCTTCAGAATCGATCATTTTTCTAGATCGAGCAACAATTATGTCTGGTTGGATGCCTATCCGACGGAGTTCGTTAACGCTATGTTGGCACGGTTTTGTCTTCATTTCACCCGTAACGTCTAATATCGGAACAAGGGCAACATGAACATATATTGTGTTTTCAAGACCTTCCTCCAATCGCATCTGGCGGATCGCTTCAAGAAAAGGTAGCCCCTCTATGTCTCCAATTGTCCCCCCGCACTCAGACAATACAACATCAACATTCGATTTCTCTGCTACGAAGCGAATTCTACGTTTAATTTCGTCGGTGATGTGGGGAACGATTTGGACGCATCTTCCTAAAAAGTCTCCTCGACGCTCCTTATCAATAACAGTTTGATAAATTTGTCCGGTTGTAATGTTGTTTTCTTTTGGTAAGTTAAGATCAAGAAACCTTTCATAGTTACCTAGGTCGAGATCCGTTTCCCCCCCATCTTCTGTCACAAACACCTCTCCGTGAATGTAGGGGTTCATGGTGCCCGCGTCCACATTCACATAGGGATCAATCTTTATAGCTGTGATTGTGAAGCCTCTAACCTGGAGCATCTTACCTATAGACGCGGTTACTACCCCCTTGCCTACCGAACTCAATACTCCTCCAGTTATGAAAACAAACTTAACCATTAAAATTCCTTCAAGTTGATAGTAACATACAAAACACTTCTTGTTAAAAATCTTTTTTTCATAAGGTTGAAATAAAGTTTTAAGACTGAAGCGAGCATACCGTGCTATAGATTTTTATCAACAAGTTTGGCTTCTATCACGTTTAGGTATCCACTATGATTTTCCCAAATTCTTTCTATCTTAAGCAACTGAATTTTTTTCTTAAAGAATGGAGCGTTTGTAACCAATGTTTCATATTCTCCTCCTTCGCCTACAGGGGATATTTGATATCTTTTACTCAATTCAATAAGATCTTCTATTGTTTCTTCATTGATTTTTCTTCCAAGCCAGCTTTGGTCTAAACCGTGTGCATACACTCCTACAATGATAATTTGAAAGTTGAGGTCAATCATTTCTTTCAATAAGTTTATGGGGTTTTCTTGCCAGAGAGGTGCGAAGGATTTTAAGTTTAGTTCTTGGCATATTCTTTCGATTCGTTCTTTCTGATAACGTGAGGATATAGCACCGTGAACAACTCCATCTACATGAAGATTTGAAAGCGTTTTTTTCAGATCTTCCAGTTCCTTTTCTTTAATGCCCACTGTTTTACCTTTTACTAATGGGATTCCTATCGCCTCTGCTAAGAGATCTGTTAAATGTATGTTTGGGAAATGAAACATCCAACTGTCTTCCCGTTGTGGTATCATGGTAACTAAGTTTTTCACCTTGTAGCCTCTTTGTAAAATTCGATAAAGGGCAAGGATGGAGTCTTTCCCGCCTGTAACTAACGCTGCAAGGTACATGTTAATCACTCAGTTAAACAACTACTTCTTTTCTTAAATAGGATTTTTCGCAAAAAAGGAAGCATCGGTATTGTGATTTATTTTTTTTCTAGCTAGCTAAGACAGTTCGTGGATCCACAATAATATAAAATCATTTTACCAATCTTTAGATATCAGTTTTTGAACTCGTATTTGTTGATTTTTTCTTTCCCCTCGAGTTCACTTTAATCTAAAGAGAAAGCTTTTTCTCCACATTGGAATGATGAATTTGTTTTATAAAAGTTTGCTTCCATAGTTTTAAGTGAAATAAACATTAAACACAGAGAATTGAAAAAAAAGAAAAGGGTAGTTTTGAGGTTGTGAATTTAGTCTTTATGTTTCCGGGTAGTCTGGGTTCTTGATCTGGTCTATCGGGAGGAAAGGTACGGATTTCTGCCAGCGGATACCATAGAGGTCAGGTCTTCCTTCGGGGAACATTCGTTCAAAGGGTACTGGTAGTTTGAATATTTTGGCTGCATTTCCTCCAAGGATGAGGTTGACTTCGTCTTGAGTCGCCCAGTTCCAATCTTTGAGTCTATGTATCTGGTGTAGACTCCATCCCCAAAAGTCTGTTTGGTAGCTGGG
>JAGLRI010000052.1 GCA_023136395.1 Candidatus Bathyarchaeota archaeon
TCTGGATGCAATGCTTCGTCGTGTCATCGTTTAAAAAATTCGCGTGCACGCAGTCTTAAGGATCTCTTATCTTTAGGTTACTCCCTCGCTAGCTTTTCCTTGATTTCCTTTTCTTTCGCTTCCTTTTCCTCCCTTAGCTCCTCAATTCGTTCAATCATCTTATCCAAATTCGCCCGTTCCCGTAAGAGTCCTAAAGCATCAAATCCCAAGTTTCCAGGAAGCAACGGAAAAAACGCCGAAAGATAAAACGTACCCATTTGTGCACCGAGATATGCAAGTGGTTTTGAGGTTTCAATAGTAAAAATTGCTGGAATTTCCATTCCATGTTTAACAACGAACTGTGCTATTTTCTCGATCAATTCCTCAACTTTCTCAGGTTGCGGCTCAATTTCCGGCAGCTGAAAAAAGGACGAGCCTTTAAATCTATCTAAAAAAGACAAATTCATCATCATCCATTTATTTAGAAAGAAATATAAACCTTTTGATATTACCTATTTTTTTCGAAAAAGTTATTTTTTGTGAATTTAAACCGAATTTAATCCTTTGAAAACATCTCTCAAGGGTAGCGATAAAGACGGATTATCTTCTAACGATCCTTTCTACCTAAGTTTATCAAGATAAGCTATCAAGTTAGAAATTAGCAAAATTCTTAAGTAAACGCTTAGAAATATACAAAAAACGGAGGATAAGAAATGAAAAAAGTCGAACTAAAAAACGTTGAGGAGTATGAGGCTCCTGGTCATTTTAAAATGGTTGCTATGAAGCTTCACGGTCGAGAAGAATCAGGAATAAAGAATTTCTGGGTAGGGCTTTCACATTTTCTACCCGGTGGTGGAGCAGATTGGGGCGTAAGTAATTTTGAAAAGGTTTACTTTGTCCTTTCTGGCACAGTAACTATCATAACACCTGATAAGAAAGAAATAACTCTTGGTCCAACGGACTCTCTTTCCGTCCCTGCTGGCGAGGATCGGTATCTAATTAACCGAGAAAAAACACCAGCAAGCATGTTGGTAATTGCAAGTTACCCCTAAACCTTAAAGGTTTCAAATTAGTTCTATCCATTAACTTATCAAAAAATGTAAAGGAGTTAAATTAATGGGAAAACTGCTCTGGCAGCCTTCTGAAGAAAATATAAAAAACGCTAACATGACACGGTTTATCAACTTCGTGAATAAAAAACAAGGTTTTGAACTTAACTCTTATACCCAATTGTACAATTGGTCGATTGAGAACATAACTGATTTTTGGGCAGCAATGTGGGAATTTGGAGAGATCAAAGCCTCCCAAGGATATAATGCGGTGGTTGATGACTTAAAGAGGTTTCCCGGTACAAAATGGTTTCCTGGTGCAAGATTGAATTTCGCCGAGAACCTCTTGAGATATAGAGACGATCATGTAGCTTATGTTTTTAAAGGCGAAACCCAGAAATCAGCTAGAATGACCTATGCAGAAGTATACACCTCTGTTGCACGTCTTGCAAAATCTTTGCGCGAGATGGGGGTTACCCCTGGAGACCGAGTGTGTGCTTATATGCCAAATTTAATAGAGACCGTCATTGCCATGTTAGCCGCTACCAGTATAGGGGCCACATGGGCTTCTTGTGGAGCTGAATTAGGAACACAAGCGGTACCGGATCGTTTAGGTCAAATCGAACCAAAAGTTTTGTTTACCGCTGATGGATATTACTATAAAAGCCGGGTTTTCAACATCTTAAATAAAGCTGAGAAAATTGCTAAAGAAATCCCCTCACTAGAAAAAATAGTTGTAGTTTCGTATGTAGAGCCTAAACCCGACATTAGCAACATTCCTAACTCCGTACATTACGACGATTTTCTCTCTTCAGAAAAACAACCAGAAATTCAATTCGAACAATTACCTTTCGATCATCCAGTGGTTATTATGTTTTCCTCGGGAACAACTGGTAAGCCAAAGTGCATGGTGCAAGGAGCTGGGGTTCTTATCAATCACTTAAAGGAGTTAATACTTCACACAGATTTGAAACGAGAAGACTCGATCATGTACATAGCAAGTCCTAGTTGGATGATGTGGAATTGGCTGCAAAGCTCTTTAGGTGTTGGAGCTACTATCGTGTTATTTGATGGCAATCCACTCTATCCTGATCCTGGTGCTATGTGGAAATTAATACAGGATGAAAAAATATCTATTTTCGGTTGCAGTGCAAGTTACATCAATTATCTTCGAAGTCAAGGGGTTACACCAAGAAAAGATTTTGACTTATCATCGTTACGAGAAATATCTCAAACGGGTTCAGTTCTCTCGGCTGAAGGATTTGAATATGTTTATCAAGAAATAAAAAAAGATTTACATTTTAACTCTATTTCAGGTGGCACAGACATCAACGGCTGTTTTTGTATTGGAAGTCCCACCTTACCCGTATATGCTGGTCAATTACAGGCTCGAGGTTTAGGAATGAGAGTGAAAGCATATGACGAGGAAGGCAGCCCAATAGTTGATCAACAAGGAGAACTTGTTTGTGAAGCTCCTACCCCCTCGATGCCCATCTATTTCTGGAACGATCTAAATAATGAGAGGTACAACAAGACATACTTTGGATATTATCCAAAAAAGAATGTATGGAGGCACGGCGATTATATTGTTCATTACGGCGACACCGGAGGAATAACCTTCTTTGGTCGTTCCGACGCCGTTTTAAAACCTTCCGGAGTACGCATAGGTACATCTGAAATATATAATGTTGTAGAAAAAATCGAAGAAATTGCTGATAGCGTAGCCATAGGGCAGAGTTGGAAAGGAGATCAACGCGTCATCCTCTTTGTTAAAATTGCTTCTGGAAACATCTTAAATGATGAGTTAAAAAATAAAATAAGAAAAACCCTACGCGAGAACGCATCTCCCAGACATGTCCCCGCATTAATTATAGAAGTCCCAGACATTCCTTACACTTTCAGCATGAAAAAAGTTGAATCTGCGATCACGAATTTAATAAATGGAAGACCAGTGTTAAATCGGGATGCTTTAAATAACCCGGAATCGCTAGATTACTTTGAAAAAATTCTTCCCGAACTTCAATAGATACAAAACTCCCTCACACCTTAACGGAGCTAGACATAAAGAGAGGTCACAATCTTCTTAAGTAAGAGCAAAGATTTTAAAATCAACATTTCAAATTATACGCGTTGATGGTGAAAAACATGAAAGTAGAAGACATTAAGAGAGTTGCAATGGTCGGCGCAGGAATCATGGGTCATAGAATTGCACACGTGTGTGCACAAGCCGGCTACCAAGTAACCTTAACCACTAGGAGGGAGGAAACCCTCCAGCGTGCCCGCGATAATATAAAATCAGAATTAGAAACTTTAGTGACAAATCAATTTTTATCTAAGGATCAAGCCGTGGACGCTTCGTCAAGAATTAAGACTACCTTAGTTCGTAGCGATGCTATTAGAGATGCTGACTTTGTGATAGAGGCGATTAAGGAGGATATTGACCTAAAAAGACAGATATTTAAAGAATTTGATGAACAGTGTCCTGAACACACAATTTTAGCAACAAACACTTCATCCTTTAGTATCACCGAAATTGCTTCCGCAACAAAAAGGCCAGACAAAGTGGTTGGAATGCATTGGTGGAATCCTCCTCATTTAATGCCTTTAGTTGAGATAATTAAAGGAAAAAAAACCTCCGAGGAAACTGTTGATCTCACCCGAGATTTCATATACAAGTTGAAGAAGGCACCGGTAGTGTGCAAAGACTCTCCAGGATTTTTAGGGGTGAGACTTCAAGCTGCCTTAGTTATAGAGGCAATTTCGATTCTGGAGGAGGGATTAGCAAGTGCTGAGGACATCGATACCACAGTTAAGATGAGTTTAGGCTACAGGTCGCCAATAATTGGGCCCCTAGAAACTGTGGATTTAGGGGGTATGGATACTTTTCTCTACGCTTACGACTATTTATACAAAAACTTGGGGGATAAATTCCGACCTCCTGATCTCCTCAGGCAAAACGTAAAAGAAAACAAGTTGGGTCTTAAAACTGGTAAGGGATTTTATGAGCACACAGCTGAGTCCGCTAAAGCTCTAATTAAGCATAGAGACGAATGGATTCTAGGGCAACTGAAAGAACGCGCTAAAGAACTTGCAGAAGATAAATAAGCGATTGGGAGAAGGAGACCTTAAAAAGGTTAACTAAAACTATATGACCAACCAAAGAATGATCAAGTTTACTTAATAAAATACCATAATTATAACCTATTTTCCCTCGCTCATTTAGCTAGTGAACTACTTTTGAAAAGGATTAATCAATAATCAATTCCGTATCGTTTAAAAATGCTCACAATATTGTTTAATAAGCTCCCGGATTTAATTTCATCCACGACTTCATATCGCCCACTTTCAGGGAGATCAACGTAGAAAGAATCTTCACGCTCACTCGTAAAAAATGCATTATGTAGATCTATTCCAATAGCTAATGTCAAGTCTTCTCTTTTCTTAGTTTTATTTGTAAAGTTTTCATAGACTCTTACGAATTTTTGATAATCACCCCAATCAATGGTTAAGTTTTGCTTCCCATTTTGTGATGATACACTTGGACAGCTTTTACTGTAACAAAACAGCTTGTTCGGGGTTCCAGTAATTAAAGTATCTAATGACGATTTTACTGAAGATGAATTTGACGATATTAAATAAAACGGATAGATCTTACAGGGGTATGGTCTTGGATCTTGTTCAATATTTAGGTTCAAAATCTCTTTTGTCTTCTGAAATACATCCAGATCGTCTGTTCCAAACTGCTCCTTTAAAAGAGCGGGATATAGTAAACACCCCTTCTCAGAGAGAAAAACGCATCTCTTCGTTTCTCTATCAATTTTTAAGGAAATTGTAATACTAGGCCTTCCCACATTATATAGGCGTCTAAACGTATCAATCATTACAAACATAATATATTCTCTAGCTTTTCTCTGGATTTTATTTTGAATTCTTTTTATATCTTCTAAAAAAAGTTGTACTCCTCCCTCCCCACAACATTTAGTGCATTCATTACATTTGTCAAGGGTTGTTTGTTGAGGAATAATTGGAAGATAATTACCAGAACAAGGAATATTGCTAATGCGATCTTTAAATATCTTAATCTTCCAATTATTTAGCACGTATTTATCCCTCTTAAACTTTCTAAAACATTACATTAGAACCTTTGATTCGATTTCACTATTTAACTGAATTTGATAGCCTTGTTAATATTGTATTATATATTTTTTCTGCTCTGCGATTTAAAGCAGTCTTTACAAAATCGTATACCCCTCTCAGGAGTAAATCGAAAAATTAAAGGGGAAAACACGATCTTAAAAAAGGGATAAAAAAAGAAAAAATTGTGGTTAAGATATTTTATACGTATTTAGAGTTTACCAGGTTGTCACTCCGCCATCTATGTATAAGATTTGTCCTGTGATGAAATTGGATGCATCAGATGCGAAATATATGACTGCGCCTATTAAGTCGTCTGGGAATCCCCACCTACCTAGAGGTATGCGATCTTTCATGCTTTTTGCGAAATCTGGGTTAGCAAGTATGTGAGCTGTTAATGGGGTTTCAACAACTGTGGGTGCAATTGCATTAACCAAAACATTAAATTTCGCCCACTCGCATGCTAAAGTTCTAGTTATCATATCAACTGCTCCTTTACTCGTACAGTATCCGATGTAATTCCTCTTAAGACCGTATCGTCCCCTCACAGAAGAAACATTGACAATCTTTCCTCGCTTCTGTTTAATCATGACTTTTCCAACTTCTTGATTACAGAGGAACACACCTGTTACGTTGAGATCAATTATGCTCTTCCAATCCTCATATGGATACTCTTCCGCTGGTTTAGGGATATTCCGTCCCGCATACGTAACGAGAATATCAATTCTCCCAAACTTATCCATGGTTTGTTTCACCATCTTTTTTACATCTTCAGGATTGGTTACGTCGCAGGTAATAGCAAGAGATTCCCTTCCCAATTGTTCTATCTCACTTTTTACTTTTTCAAGCGCTTCTCTTTTTATATCCGTTACCACGACATTCGCACCAAAATCAGCTAAACCCAACGATGTAGGTCTACCTAATCCTCCTGCTCCTCCAGTTACGATAGCAACTTTATCTGTCAAATCAAAAAGGTTACGGTAGCCCATCGATCCACTTTTTATACGTTCAATAAGCACTTTTTGGTATTCTTCCCCCGATTTAAACATATTTTCACCCGACCTAACCTTTCCTTTACGAAATACTATATTTAAAAATTTTGTGTGTCTTAATTTAATTAACCTTCACCTCAAAGCTTAAATTAGGGCAACACACTACCCCAAGCTCAAAATTTTAAGAAAATATTTTTTAATGCAATAATATTCTTAAGCAATAGAACATAAAGAAGTTAAAATATAAATAGCTAGCTAGCTAAAAAATATACATAATTAAAAAAGGTGTTAAAACATGACAGACAAAAACGTAGACTCTATTTACCTCCACGGAATGTATGATGGAACACTACTCGGTAAACCAGAAGATGTTCTGACGAAGCCATCTGTCGAAGTCTTAGGACGAGAAGCAGAAGTCGTGGATCTGACTCAAGCATTTGGAGCTGGTACCCCACTTTGGCCCTACTTTGCAGACATAAAGATTGATAGAGTACATTATCACGGAAAGTCTCGTGTACTATCACAATATCTTACCCACACCATGCACATGTCCACACACGCAGATTCTCCAATTCACGTTGAAGAGGGATACGCTTATACACACGAGATACCATTAGGACGCTACATTGGAAAAGGCGTTGTAGTCTCTATTCCTAAGAAAAAATGGGAAGTTATTACTGCCGAAGATCTTGATAACGCGGAACCTGCGATAGAGAAAGGGGACATAGTCATAATAAATTCAGGTTGGCATCGTTATTGGGGTGAAGACGTCAAATACTTCTGTTACTCTCCTGGACTCTACAAGGAAGCTGGTGAATGGTTCGTAAAGAAAAAGGTAAAAGCAGTGGGTGTGGACCAACAAGCACTAGATCATCCTCTTGCAACTAGATTGACATGGTGTAACGAAGGGGGAGACGTAAAAAACCGCATTCTACCATGGCTTGCAGAAGAATACAAGAAAGAAAAAGGACGTGACGTTCTTGAAGACTTTCCATACTGGGAACCTTGCCATAGGCTCCTATTGACAAACGGTATCATGGGTTGGGAAAACGTAGGTGGGGACATAGATAAAATAACTGGGGAAAGATGCACAATTGTTGGAGCAGCTCTCAAGTGGATTGGGGGCGACGGCTCTATGGTACGGCTTTTTGCAATCCGAGATAAAAAATAGAAAAAACTAATTAAAAAATCTCAATCAAGAGTCTGCTCAAAAAATAAAACTTGAGCAGACTACCCTTTTTTTATTTTCATATCGCTTAGATTAGATTGTTAAACTTTATTTGCTACATTCTGCACTCGATATCTTTCGCATAAAGCGTTAATATTTAAGACTTAATTTTAAACAAAGAAACTTTAAACAAGGTTCATAAATTAATAGATAAATTATGAGTCAAGGTTATTACGATGATTAATTTTGGATTAATAATATTTACACGGATTCCAATTTCTGGCGAGACTAAAACTCGGCTAACACTTCAGGAGGGTGGTCCACTAACAGCTAATGAGGCTGCCAGATTCTACGAGGCTTCTCTTACGGATGTAATAGCCACCTCTCTAAACGCCATTCAATCGTGTAGAGAGAACAACCCAGATCTTACTTATGATATGTTTATCGCATACGAACCTAAAGACCGAGAGGAAGATATTATTCAGATTCTTAAAAAACTACATCTTGCGGATGAGGCTTTGAATCAAATAAAGCTGTTTTCAACAGGAGGAGAAAACTTTAATGATCGCATAAACATGGCGTTTGACACCGTTATTAAAGATGGCTATGAAGCAATAGTTATCATTGGTGGCGATCATCCTACCATACAACCGTATGTGATTCAAGAGGCTTTCTTGCATTTAGAGCTATTAAATAACAAATTTGGTAAGGGAGCTATGGTGGTTGGTCCATGTTTGGAAGCAGGTGTTTATTTAGTAGGTCAGACAAGTAAGTTGCACATCGATTTTGACGGAGTTTTCTTTAACCCTCACGGAATAACTGCATTGGAGGCGTTTACCGAAAAAG
>JAGLRI010000053.1 GCA_023136395.1 Candidatus Bathyarchaeota archaeon
GATCATATTTTTTACGGAATGCTAGGGGATTTTCGTCAAATTCAACATTTCTTTTTATGATTTCAATCCTTTCTTCGGGGTCAAGTATGTTTTCTGCTTTAACATGGAGGGCGAAGCGGTCGAGAATTTGTGGTCTCAGATCACCCTCTTCTGGATTCATGGAACCTATGAAAATAAAACGTGATGGGTGAGCTGCTGAGACTCCCTCTCTCTCTATAACATTCCAACCTGAAGAAGTCGAGTCGAGGATCATGTCAACAAGATGGTCAGGAAAAAGGTTAACCTCGTCTATATATAGGATGTTCTGGTTAGCCTCTGCAAGAAGACCTACTTGAAGACCTGTTACACCTTCCCTGAAAGTTTTTTCAACATCTATTGTACCAATTACCCTATCTTCGGTTGCACTAATTGGTATCTGAACAATTCTCATCTTTTTCCTAATCGTCGGCAATGAGAGTTCTTTCTCGAAGATGGAACGGCAACTTTCACACATATTAGTCGGATCATGTGGTTTGCAGTTGAAGACACAGCCTTTTACTGTTTCTACTTCGGGCAGTATGTCCATAACAGATCTAATTATTGAGGATTTACCAGTTCCCTTGGCACCTGTGAAGAGTACTCCACCGATATCAGGATCTATAGCATTAAGGATGAGAGCTAACTTGAGTCTCTCTTGACCAACTATTGCTGTTAAAGGATAAACTAGATGATGAAATGGCATTTAAGTTAAGTAAGTATTTGATTTTTTCATGTATTAACTATATCGCGCATGCGTAAAGATTTAGATGTCAGATGTAAGAATGCATTAGCGCTACACGCGCATTCAACTTTTATTTTGAACTTATTCCTTAAATATGAAAATCTGTTAACTCCTTAATCTTTTCGCTGAAGACCTTTTTAGTTATTGTCGATACGTGTAGCCCAACCCTCGCATCACCTTTTTTTGTATAAATTGGAAGACATCTAACCTTGAGGATTGGTGGTAACATTCTGGTAAGCCAACTCCAGGTTTTTTTGAGCCTTTTACAGTGGTCAGCTTCGTTTTCGAGGTAGACGAGGACAAAGAATGGGTGAACTTTCTCTTGGACAGCGTAGTCTACGCAACACGTTAAGTGGCCTATTATATGATTTATTTCCCATCTTCTCTCAGCCTCAAGAAAAGCGAATAGCTTCTGGTTCTTGTACCACCTGGAGTCGATTTGGAAAATTTTTCCATGAGCACTACTTCTCCTCTCGCTCTTCACCTCGAAGCCTATGGTCTTTCCAGCCTCATCAATCCAGTCCACCAACTTACTGTGAGTGAAATAGGGAATTACACCAAACCTCCTAATTATCCAGTAATCGTTTTCAAGAGTTTGATGCTCGCACGCATTTATCACTTTGCATACATGCAAAAAAAGTAAATATATAACAGATGAAGATTTTTTAAAGGATTGTAAAATGTCACAAATGGATATAATGTTGGTGAAAGTATATGGATGTAGCTGAAAAAAAAGGGGTAATTGCATTCAAATGGGAAGACGCTCCCAAGAGAAATAGATTTAATGAACAAGGATATCATTGGGTTACTTCGTGGATTACTGGAAAGAGAGGAATGATTAAAGATGCAAGGGATTGGGGTGTCATGATACAAGATGTCATGCCAGGAAGGGGGGTTCCCCACGATATGAAACTCCATCTTCATAAGGAACAGGACACGCTTTTCCTCGTCTTAAAGGGCAGACTTGTGTGGTGTATAGAGGGAACGGAATATGAGTTGGGAGCAGGGTCTTTCATATGGATTCCCCGTGGTGTGGTGCATGAATTTATAGAAGTAATAGAGCAGGTGAAAGTGTTAGCAATGGTTTCACATCCGGAGCACGTGAGGGGAAGAGGGGACACTGTTACAAGCAAGGAGCCGTGGTATGAACAATTTCCTGAACCAAGGCCAAGAAAGGTAATTTCAACGAGAGGTACCTGTCTTTATGATGGTAGTTCTCACCATACCCCATATAATAGGGATAGAGAACGAAAAATTATTACTGACAAGTCCCCAACAGGTACCGCAGTCTAGTAATAGAGCCAGAATAAGCGTGCATGCATATCTCGCAGATAACATACATATGCAAAAGTACTAAATGCCTTAAGCGTTTTACAATAAATAATGGTAATAACCGGATTACATCTCCTCCAAA
This sequence comes from Candidatus Bathyarchaeota archaeon, assembly GCA_023136395.1. Classification (GTDB taxonomy): domain Archaea; phylum Thermoproteota; class Bathyarchaeia; order Bathyarchaeales; family Bathyarchaeaceae; genus JAGLRI01. Next base: position 2,175 of record JAGLRI010000053.1, read on the forward strand.
CCTATCAATGCAACTTTGAATGTGACCCCTGTTTCGTTTACAGCTGTCCTGATGCAAAAGGTGTAATGAAGATATCAGATATACGTAAAATTCTCAACGAAGCAAAGCAAGTTGGAGGTATTGAGTGGATATATTTTGAGGGCGGTGAACCCTTCCTTTACTATCAAACTATGCTTTGGGGATTACGCGTGGCCAAAGATCACGGCTTCAAAACAGGAATCGTTACCAACGCTTATTGGGCCACGGCAGTTGAAGACGCAAAAGAATGGCTTACTCCAATTTCAGAGATTGGTATTTCTAATTTATCTATAAGCGATGATGTCTACCATTATGGCGAGATGGAGGAGAACCTAGCCAACTATGCTTACGAAGCTGCAAAGAAGCTCAACTTGCCGGTTAGCAAGATTACGATAGAAGACCCAAAGCAATACCTAAAGGAAATTGAGTGGAAAGGCAAACCTGTTGTTGAGGGTCGAGTCATGTTTAAAGGCCGTGCAGCGGAAAAACTTGTTGAGGGATTGCCCAGAAAGCCATGGAAAGAATTTGACAAGTGTTTTGACGAAGACTTTTCTAACCAAAGCCGAGTCCACATCGATCCCTTTGGTTATATTCATGTTTGTCAAGGCATTACAATAGGAAATATTTATCAAACTTCTCTGAAAGAACTACTTGCTAATTTTAATCCGGAACAGCATTCGATATGTGCACCAATTCTTAAAGGTGGACCAGCTGAACTCGTTAGGGAATACGAAGTTGAACACGAACAAGAATATGTTGACGAATGCCATCTATGCTATTTAACCCGATTGAAGTTAAGAAAGAAGTTTCCTAATATTCTCGCGCCAGATCAAATGTATGGGATTAGATCATAGTTTGCATGCATGCGAGTTAATCCTCCACGGGTTTTTCTGGGAGTAAGTCCTTTTCTCGTAAGATATTTGTAAGGATCTCAGTAACCTGTTCTGGGGTGGCGGGTTCTTCAAAACCGCTTTGTCTTGTTCTGAAACCAATGGCCAGCTTAGCCACTCGCAAAATATCGTTTGAGACAACATCTTCTCGTCCCTCAAAGGAAGCTAAGGTTTTTGCAGTTCTTACAGTTGCTATATCCGGTCTATGGCCGTCGACTTTTAGAGATATACATGAGCGAGCTACGGTTTCAATAAGAGAATCTGGAATCGTTACCTTATGCAACATCTCCTTGGAACTAAGAATCCGTTCTCTCAGTAGTTCTTGTTTCTTCTCAAAGTTTTTTCTGAACATGATAGGGTTTTCCCCGAACTCCAGATTGTTTCGTATGATTTTAGATCTTTGACCTTGGTCTAATATTCCTTCAATAGCGATGTGCAACGAAAACCTGTCTAAAAGTTGGGGGCGAAGCTCCCCCTCTTCTGGATTCATTGAGCCAATTAAAATAAATCGGGATGGATGCGCAACAGAGACAGCCTCACGTTCTACAATATTCCATCCTGAAGCTGCTACATCGAGGATACCATCAGCAATGTGGTCAGGGAGAAGGTTAACCTCATCTATGTAAAGAATATTTTGATTTGCTTCAGCTAAGATTCCGGGCTCTAAGGCGCTTATTCCCATCTTTATTGCCTTCTCTATGTCTAGACTACCAATCACCCTATCCTCGGTTGCACCGATAGGTAGGGATATAACCCGCATCTTCCGTTCCTCAACTGGGAGAGCATCACCAGTTTCATATTCCGAAAAACAATGCTGACACATGTTGGTAGGGTCTCGTGGGCTACAATTAAATACACAGCCTTTTACGACGGGTATATCGGGTAATAAGTCTGCTAGAGCACGCACAGATGTACTTTTTCCTGTTCCCTTCGGTCCCCGAATTAGAAGACCACCAATACGTGGATTTATAGCATTCAATAAGAGGGAAAGTTTCAGCTCTTCTTGTCCAACAATTGCAGCAAAAGGATAAACTAAACGTTCGAAAGTCATAGCCTTCATCACTAGATTAATACAAAATGGTGAAAAAAACCTTTTCCATCTCCCGCAGATACATAGATTTGTTTTTGAAGAGAAGAATTTACTATTTTGGATTAGTACACTGCACCTGAACTGGACAGTCGATTAGCCTTGATAACCTCTTCAGCTATCTTCTGAAGTTGATTTTCCTCCTCTTTTGTTAGTGGTTGAAAGTTGTTGGCTGTGGCAACATTTTCTTCTACTTCGGAAAGTTTATTCATCCCTACTATTGCCGTATGAATGCTGTGGTTCCATACATATCTCAGAGCCTGTGGCACGTGAGGTAGACCACCTTTACCTAGTGTTTTCATGGCGATGAAACCAATGTTGAGTTCTTCTGCAAAAGAGAGAAGTTTTGTTCTTGCAGTGTTAGCCGCGTAGTTGAAGGGAGTGATTAGGTTTGAAAAAGCTTTGGTAGATATTGCATCGTTTAAGAAATCTACATCGTGGCTTGTAACACCAATAAAGTCGATGATACCCTCTTGTTTTGCCTTCTGAAAAGCGATGTAAGCACCATTTGAGCCCATAACTTGAGAGAAAGCAGTAGCGTTTATTGGGAGCTCAGCAATTTCAACTTTATCAACTTTCAAAGCTTTCATGCTTTTCTTCAAGTTTTCTTTGGCTTCCTTTTCCGTACGACCACCCACTTTTACCGCTAAGAAACATTCGTTTCGGCGCTCCTTAATCACTTGACCAATCTTATAGGCACTGTCCCCGTATGTGATAGATGTATGAATAAAGTTAACCCCAAGATCTAATGCACGGTTCAACACATCAATTGCTTCTTTATCACTAATCCTTCTGAGTGGGATACCACCAAACCCTAAAATTGAAACCTTTAATCCGGTTTTACCCAATACTCGATACTTCACAGCGTAATCCTCTCTAAAATGTCAATTATTTTATGTTAAAAAGAATGAATTAAGCTAGCTAGAAAAATAATATGATTTATCGGAAAAAATGGGATCTACGGGTCAACTCGTTAAAGGTAGGTTCATAATATCTGAATTTCCTCGTTACATCTTCAGTTTTTTCTCCCAGCACTTTTATTTTATTAAGGTTAGCAACTCCCAAACCTCTTTCTTCTGCTAGTTGGAGATACTTAACTTTGCTAGAGTCTATACCCATGACTGCTGTAGCTATTGAATCTACAGCCACCATATCTCGACCAGTTAGAACAAGATTCATCTCCACAGGGCTTCCACGTATTTCATCATCCTCAGTACCCACTAAACCGTCAATAATGTTTATTTTAACCTTATCTTTGAAGAGCGAAGCTAAGTCCACAAGTTTCTCGTGAATTCGTCTATGCATTATTGAAGCTGGCTTTGGAATAATTAAACCCATTAAATTCTTCACACAGAGAGTCACTATGGCTCTGTGATGAACCTTCAAAGTAGGAACGTTTATGATGCAAGTACTCTTAAGAGCAGTTTTAGCTATACCCACTTCCTCCAATGCTAGGGGATGTTGAATCTTTATATTTACTCTTGAATCTCGATTCAGATTCACCAATTTCACATTTTGGCGAGCAACAACGTTTCTTATACCAACTATATCGAAGGCTTTTTCAGTGTTTCCCCCAGACCCGCCTTCTCCAACGACGATGTTCGTTACTCCAATGTTCTTCACAAATTCGATTACGCTTTCAACAACTCTTGAATCGGTTGTAACTCCTGTGGAGGGATGTCTAGAACGAACATAATTTGGTTTGATGAGAACATTGTCTGTTGGTTTGATTAGTTCCTTAGCTTCTATCAATTTTAAAGTCTGATTCACCATTTTCGATGGTTGTTTACCCCTAACAATAGCAACAGAAGACATTACGACATCAGTATACAACATATCCCAGATTAATAAAAATACTTAAAAAATCGGTTAGTTTTGCTCACGTTGAAGGTCCACGTAATGTCCATTCTGGAGCGCGAGCATCAGAAATAGAGTCTGCTCGAGGGATATATGGTTTGATATCGATTATTAGAGAATCTTCAAAAGCATCAAGCCCCTGCACAAATAAGATCCCATTCTCAATTTTTTCAAGCTCTACAACACAAAGGCCTATCGGATTTGGTCGACTTGGACTCCTAGAAGCAAAAACACCAACCCTCGGTGCTCCAGGATGTCTCATCGGAATAACCAGGAGAGTGCTTCTATCCTCTTCATTATCCCGCAAATGAAGCCAGTACAGGATTGTGATATGTGAAAAATTGTTAAGACCCTCTAATCCAGCACAGTATTCAGGAAAAATTTTAACTTTTGAAAGTTCATCTGAACTTTTCACAACACCAATAAATCTCAGTTCACATTTGTCGCTCAAGTATGATCCCCATTTTATTTACAGTTAGATATAGTCGAAATTTAAACAAGGAATTTTATCTAATTATTGTGATTTATTCCGTTAACTAATATTTATCTTCCAATTTATCGTATATTGCTGACTGCAACTCGGGCAGATAAGTATAATCTCTATAGATTCCGTATTTTTTACAAAAGAAACGTGAAAACCTCCTTCGTACCCACATTTATCACAAACTCTAAATTCCTTTTCAATCTTTTTTGTAATGATCTCCACGACACTACGCTCCAAAAATAAATATGATAGATTTCTATGCTTAAGGCTTTATGAGTTTCACATAATAACCGACCCTAACTGTAACTAGCTAAAGTATCTAGCAATTATCCCCATAAATTTTTCCAATAGTAGGAAATAAAAATTAAAGACCAAGATCTCTACTGACGGATTGAAGTGCCCCCTGGGATATTACTAGAAAATCGTTGTAGTCTATACCTATCCGGGTACAGTACATGATCCGATTCCTGTCAACGGTTCTAGCAAAAGATTTATCCTTGAACTTCTTCTTTAAGCTTCTAATCTTTACTTCTGCAAGCTTTTTATTAGGCATTATTAACGCTGTTGCTATGCCGAGTCCTGACATAGCATCAGCAGCAATTAACGCTAGATCTAAATGGCTTTCAGGTTTTACACCAGTTCTCTCGTTATGTGCTTTGATAGCGTGAAGTCCCTCTTTTGGAAGTAATCCCACCAAAATCTCTGCTGACTTAACTCCGTGATGATCCATATTATTACCAACCTCTTCGTAATCGATGTCATGCAGTAAACCAACGACTTCCCAAAGCATTGGATCTTCTCTAAGTTCTTCCGCGAGACTATACATAATAGCTGAAACCGCAATCATATGTTTCCGCATATTTGGATTTTTAATGTGCTGATCGATAAGACCGTATGCCTTTTCCCTTGTTATCATAAGCATATACCTAATTTTACGGTGATAACAGATTAACTATTTTTTGACTTTTTAAAACTAATGATTTATAAAAATGCATCATAATTTAGGTTGTGCTCTATATAGTATTCACCACGGGACAAAGCAACCTTAAATGTAAATATTGTGGGGGAAGTTACACGCACGCGTTGATGCCATAAAAAAAACAGGAAGTTTCGTGTAGGTTTAGATAAAAATTCTTTTTTAAATGCGATATAAAATGTAATAGAAGCAACTATCTCAGAGGTTAACAGCGTGTTAGTAGAAAGTAAAAGCAAGAAAGAAGAATGGACAAGAAAGATAGAGGAGTGGGCAGTGATAAAATTAACATGTAAGAGATTTGATATTCAAATGTTGGGTTGCTCCCTTGAAGATCCCACACCCATACAATGCAATATGTGTTTAACTTGGGCGGTGTGGAGAAATGGGATAGATGCGTTGTATCAACGGTATCCTTCTCTCAACCCACCTTCTGTGAAACCTCTGAAGAAACGACATAGTCACCTGAAACAATTTTTTGATTTGCCGAAAGCTTTCGTTGAAGTGCACCAAACATTATTCCCAAAATACAAAGGTGCGTTCTTCATCAGGATGGGAATGACCGTTCTCAGAGTCGACTTATAAACAACTTAAAAAGAAAAAAAAGGTGAAAGTAAATTTTGTCAGAAATTTCATGCAGTTGTATCAAGGTAATGATCGAATTACACCCTATAGGAATCTTC
>JAGLRI010000054.1 GCA_023136395.1 Candidatus Bathyarchaeota archaeon
TCTTTTACACGTGCAGGTTTTAAGGCATTTTTTATGAATTGAATAGGATTTTCAGAGTATTCAATTATTTCATGTTTTTTTCCAGTCATTCTTTCTAGAGTTTGAATGTTTCTGCCTCCTTTTCCTATGGCAAGCCCCATTTCTCCTTGCTTCACAACAAAAATTATACGGTTAAGTTCTTCGTCAATAATACAATCCCTCACGTTTGCCCCAGTAATGCTTTGAAAAAGAGCAATGCATTGCATCTCTCGGCTTGTGAATCTTATTCCGCTAGACATTCATAGCCTCCGTAAGCTGTAGTATATTTGAGTTTCCTGGATCCTTAATAGTTAAGGCTGAAACCATAAAAGGCTTTCCACAAGCCATACCTAGATCTAAACTGGATCCATTATAAACAATGGATGGAATATTGGACAGCTTACTATAGTATTCAATGTCCTCCCGAATGTTCTTTGGACAGTTAAAGGCTACAATTATTAGTTTAGCTTTTCCCACTCTGGCTGCATTTAAGGTTTTGTTTCCTCCAAACAAAACTTTTCCAGTTTTCATGGTCATTGTTAGGGCTTTATTTATATCAATCATTCTTTCCCCTCTTGAGTTGTTGGAGACATATATAGATTAACCAAACCTGTACCAATAGGTATATACTGACCCACTATTACGTTTTCAGTTACCCCTCCCAACGGATCGTTTTCACCTTTGACAGCTGCTTGAATAATGTTTGCGACACTAATCTCGAAGGCTGCTCTAGCAAGCACACTATCTTTTTGGCCGCTAACCCCATGTCTTCCTATCTGCCGTACTTGACTGGTTGTAGTCATTATATCGGATACCAGCATGACATGCCTTATGTCAACATCAAGACCCTGCTCTTCTAAGACACTAACAGCTTCTTGGATTATAGCGTTTCTAGCTGCTTCGATTCCTAGAGTACCAGCAATTTCATGTACGTTGTTGGTGATTGTTCGGGTGGGATCTATACCAGAGACTTCAAGAACCATTGGTAGGTTAGAACCATCTGTTCGTATTACCCATTCTCCACTTTCCTCGATAATAAGAACTCTACGGAAACCGGGTATTCCTTTAATTCGAAGCGTAGAAACCTTTCCGAGAAGTTTCTTGAGGTTCTTCGAACTTTCAGTTTTAAGGGTTAATTGATTCTCTGCGACTTTTATCGTGTAATTTTGTTGGAGCAAAGCTTCCTCTAACGTTTTTAATGTGACCTCTCTATCTTTCATCTTAGTTGGATCAAGTATAATTACAATCTCATCTGTTTCAGGATCTATGTATACGGATTGTGCAACATCCTCTGTGGTTGTGTAAATAATTTCGCGAGCTACTTCAGTAATTTTTTCTCTACTTGTTCGATGTTCCTTGTCCAAGTAAATAGACATGATAGGAGTGGATGGTTCTCGCCGAGCGTCAACGATTTCAATAAGACGGGGTAATCCGAGAGTTACGTTTTGTTCTCTAACACCAGCATAATGAAATGTTCGAAGCGTCATCTGGGTCCCCGGTTCACCCATGGATTGTGCAGCTATTACTCCAACAGCTTCACCAGGCTCAACAAGGGCTTTTCTAAAGTTTTCTAAAGTTGAGGAGACCGTTTTATCTACTCCTTCTTGTGACAGATCAGCTTTAAACAAACCCTTTTTTAATTCTTCAAGAAGGAGGGGTGTAAGTTGTCCCTCAACTTTCTTAATTTTTTCTTTGATGTATTGTTTAGAGGCAGGCACACCTTTCCCCATCATGATATTGATTTGCTCAATGAGCCGGAGGACATTCACGGCTTTTCCATGATCACTCTTTGCTGGATCTACACCATCTTCACCATAGCTGAATTGAATAATGTTTCCAATCGAATTCCGAACTGTTTGGTCATATTCAACGCGTAAGTGCTCTAAGGCGTTGATAAGCCTTCTCTGCATGTATCCGCTCCGTTGAGTTCGCACGGCAGTATCCACTAATCCCTCTCGCCCACCCATTGCATGGAAGAAAAATTCAATAGGATCTAAACCATCTCTAAAACAAGAGTATACAAATCCTCTAGCCTTAGGAGAGGGATCCCCCTGCTTAAAGTGAGGTAAGGCACGATCAACGTATCCACGCATAATTCGCTTTCCTCGTACAGATTGTTGCCCAACACACGCGGTCATTTGACCTATATTAAGGCTCGATCCTCTTGCACTGGTTCTTGTCATGATCACTCCTGAGTTGTTCATATCCAAACCTTTGTCTGCGGCTCTTCCTGCTTTGTCTCTAGCTTCAGCTAACTCGTTCATTACGTAGATTTCGAATGATTCAGCGAGGGTTTGACCGGGTAGTCTTTGCAGTGTTCCTTTACGATAGGTATTAATCAATTCACGTATTCGATCTTCAGATTCTCCCATTAACCGATCGATTTTCCCTTTTACTGGACGAGATAACTCAAGTTCATCGAAAGAGTAAGTAAAACCGCGCATAGTCAAAAAGATTTTTAGGATTCGACACACATGATTAAGAAATTGTCGCGCGACTTGAGTTCCATAATCCTTTATAATTCGATGGAGAAGGGTTTCTGACTGCTCAGCTCCTATGGAGTTTTTGTCAATTACACCACATCTCAATACACCGTCTTTAACGACTACGTATTCATCATAAGGACATTCTTCACGAAGGCAGCGATTGCATCCACGACAAACGGATGACTTTAAAGCGTAGTTTAAGCCTTTTGGAATAAATAAACTAAATATCTGCTTTCCAGTCCACAGAGGTTTAGGCTCCTTTACCACAGGTTCAGGAAGAAGATCAGAATAACCTGTAGCTACTATCAGTCTACAGACTTCATCCTTTGTAAGGAGAGTGGACTTTTTTGTTAAAATATAAGCAGCAGTTATGAAATCTCGGATTGCCCCTATTATAGGACCACCAAACCTAGGAGATAGAATTTGGTCTTGAACTTGCATTAGAAGTCGAGCTTCGGTTTGTGCCTCTTCGCTCTGTGGTATATGAAGGTTCATTTCATCTCCGTCGAAGTCAGCATTGTAAGGTGGACAAATGCATAGATGAAGGCGAAATGTTTTGTAAGGTAAAACACGAACATAATGTGCCATTATGGACATTCGGTGAAGAGATGGTTGTCTATTAAAGAGTGCAACATCGCCATTCTTTAGATGGCGTTCCAAAATGAAGCCTGGTTCTAAGCCCTCAGCGATTTTTTCTCGGTCAGTAACGAATTCTAGTCGAACACGTTTACCATCCTGTCTTACAATGTAAAGCGCACCGGGGTATTTATCTGGCCCATTTATCACCAAACTTCGCATTTCATCAATATTCGATGTGGTGACCTTCTCAGGCACCGAAAGTCTTTTCGTAATAGCAAGGGGAACTCCCACTTCGTTAATGTCTAGATTTGGGTCTGGAGATATTACGGTACGGGCAGAAAAATCAACTCTTTTACCGGAGAGGTTAGTCCTGAATCGTCCTTCCTTTCCTTTAAGGCGTTGCGAAATTGTCTTAAGTGCTCTTCCAGAACGGTGCCTTGCAGGAGGAATCCCTGAGGCTTGATTATTAAAGTATGTGGTAACATGATATTGTAGAAGCTCAGACAAATCTTGAATTATAAGTGTAGGAGCCCCCGCTTCCATGTTTTCCTTAAGCCGTTGATTTATACGAATTATGTCAACGAGCTTATGAGTTAAATCGTCCTCCGAGCGAGTACCTGACTCGAGGGTTATGGAAGGCCTTACAAATAGCGGTGGAACAGGAAGAACTTGAAGAACCATCCATTCTGAACGAGCGGTTTTTGGGTTTAAACCAAATAATTCAAGGTCACTATCTTGTATCCGTTCGAGTCTATCTCGAACTATGCTTGGTGTTAATCGTTGTGCACCTTCTTCCTGGACTTCGTGGAAACTCGTAGGTTTTGAGAGAGTAATTTTGTATTGCGGAGCTCCACAATGAGGGCATTCCCGACTTTTCCTTGCTGTCTTTAAAACTGTCTTGAAAAATTGATTAGGGACTTCACCCATTAGCTTTTTAACTTGCTCGAGTCTAGCATTAATTTTAGTGATTTGATTAGTGGACAAAAGCACGCGCCCACAATTTCTACACGTTATTCTGAGAATATCATAGATTATTTTAATAAATTCAATGTGAATTATGGGAACTGCCAACTCAATGTGACCGAAGTGTCCTGGACATCGCGTGGCTGTGTTACCACAGGTTTTACATCGCTGCCTCGGTTCAAGAGTTCCCAACCGCCCATCCATCAATCCTGCGTGTAACGGAACCCCGTCTTCGTCATAAGTATCGGCGGTTTGTATCTCTGCAACAGAATATCTACGTATGTTTTGTGGAGATAGTACTCCAAAAAAGATCTTATCTATAATTTTATGGATAGTCCCCATTGACATTTTAAACGCTCTCCTTTAATGTAAGGCGAGGCACTACACAAAGGCTCATCATCTCTTGTAAGAGAAGCTTAAAAGCGTAGGAAACGACCACTGGAGAAATCTGTGCTTTATCTTCGCATAGTCGACACACATACTTACGTTGTCTATTGTCGTAGTACGAGAGGTAACCGCATCGCTCGCAGGTATATAAAACATACTTATCGGACTCTTCAAGCAAACGATCTCGCAATAACATTGCAGCGCCGTATCCTAGTAAGCAATCTCTCTCCATCTCGCCAAATCGTAGCCCACCCCCTCTAGCGCGACCTTCTGTTGGCTGTCTCGTGAGCATTTGAACCTGACCTCGTGCTCTCGCGTGAATCTTATCTCTAACCATATGGTGGAGTTTTTGATAGTAGACAACTCCTACGAAAATTTCAGCAACAAATTTTTCACCAGTAATACCGTTGTAAAAAACTTCTCGACCCGTGTGACTGAAGCCCAGATTGGTTAACATTCTTTTTAATTCCTCCGGCTTTTCATTGGTGAAGGGCGTTCCATCAACGGGCATACCTCTTCCTGCGGCTACTTTTCCAGCCATAGACTCGAGGAATTGCCCAATAGTCATTCGAGATGGAATGGCGTGGGGATTAATTAAAATATCAGGAATGATACCGTCTGCAGTAAATGGCATATTTTCTTGAGGGATAACAATTCCTATAACACCCTTTTGTCCATGGCGAGAAGCGAATTTGTCACCTAATTCGGGGATACGTTGCTCACGCACCCTAATTTTTGCAAGTTTGTTTCCGTCAGATGTATCGGTAATAAAAACAGCATCCACTATCCCTGTTTCAGCGGGTCTAACATCTACAGAAGTATCTCGCATAGTTGGACCCCTAATCTCGAATTCCTTATATTCTTCAAGGAAGCGAGGTGGGCTCATTCTCCCAACTAGAACGTCGCCTCCAACTACTTCAGATTCTAGGCTAATGATACCATCCGTTTCGAGAAAGCGGTAATATTGCTCCCCTCGATACCCTCGAATACCTTGCTCGGGAGTAACAAATTGGTCTCTTGATCCCCCAAGATATTGACGGGATTCAGCCGTATAAATTCGATAAAATGTCGACCGCTCTAAACCACGTTCGATGGATGATTTGTTAAAGATTACAGCGTCTTCCATGTTGTACCCTTCATAGGATATAAAAGCTACGACGCAATTCTGTCCTGAAGGACGAAGGTCATATCCTATAATATCCAGGGAATTTGTCTTAACGAGAGGCGTTTGTGGATAATGAAGAATGTGGGAACGGGAGTCAACTCGGAGAAGAAAGTTTGTGGCACCCACTCCAAGCGCTTGTTTTGACATGGCTGCCTCATAAGAATTGCGTGGGGACTGATTGTGCTCAGCATAGGGTATGGTTGAGGCGCATATTCCAAGAATTGTGTAAGGTGCTATCTCCGAATGAGTGTGTTCAGATGTAATTTCCTTAAAAGTAATAGCAACCAGCGCGTTTTCTTCCTCCTCTGCGTCAAGGTACTCAATTATACCGCGTTTAACAAGGTCTTTCCACCCCCACTCCCCGGAACGAATTTTTTCTATATGCTCAGGTTGTAAGGTAGAAACCCCTTTTTTGACGACAATCAAGGGTCGACGCGTTCGACCCTGATTACAATTTAGATAAATATCATTTCTATGTCCGTTATCACTAGAGAAATAGGCGAGGTTAACTTCTGTTGAAATTTCGCTCCTCCTACGTTTTTCCCTAAATTCAGCAACAAACTCTTGCGGCGATTCGTGATAACCAATAGGAGAACCATTCACAAAAACCTTAGCACCTGATTCCCTCAACGTCACACTAGCATCCTGAACAGGAATAACGCCAAGACGATAAAGAGTTTGCTTTACTCCCCCAGAGTCGATTCCAACGGAGATATGAGCTGACAAAGCAAGGTTATTTACTAAACCACAGTTTGACCCTTCAGGTGTTTCATTAGGGCACAATCGTCCCCAATGGGTTGGATGTAGGTCTCTCGCCTCGAAGTTAGGTTGGCTGCGGCTGAGAGGGGATTGCACCCTTCGCAGATGGCTCAGAGCAGAGATACTATTTGTGCGATCAAGAAGTTGGGTAATGCCGACTCGTCCCAATCCCCAGTTTCCTGTTGCAAGAGCGTGTTTAAGCCGATTACCAACAATTCCAGGGCGAACAGCAATGGAGATATTAAGCCTTCGTCGTTTAGCACCCATTCGTTCAAGTTGATATTTTATATCGCGACATAGATTCCTGAAAGCGACTCTGAAAAGATCAGCAAGTAGAGGCCCAGCTAGTTTTAAGCGTTTATTTTTAAAGTGGTCCTTATCGTCAGTTTTTCGTCTTCCAAGTTTTAATTCGATAGCACGACAGGCCATCTCCCCAAGGAAGAATGATTTTTCTTTCCGGCTTTCAGGTATACGGGCAAGATGAGGCAAAAAATTTCGATCAAGAATGGTTTCAGCTCTTCTGAGGCGATATTCTTCGCCTTGTCCATGTGCTACACGATTCCCGATGTATAGTATAGCACTTTTAATTGTGTCAACACCTACAGCTGCTTCAAATGAAGGTTCAAGTTGGTTTTGAATGATTTTTTCCGTAGAAACAGTCTTAGCAACCTCAAAGTCAGATTCTAATCCGAGCGCTCGCATCAAAATTACTAACGGAATTAAAGTAGGTACACCGGGCATTGAAACGTAAATTGCACCATCCGGCTTTATTCGTAGTTCGATTCGTGCTCTAAAGCCAACAGTTGTGGAAAAAACCTTGGATTGATAAACAGGCTTTGCGCCACGCGTGTCAATGTCTACAAGAATACTGTTCGGAGCTAAATCCTCCATAGCAACAATGGCGCGTTCAGAACCATTAATAATAAAGTAGCCACCTGGATCCTTTGGATCCTCCCCATAGTTAATGAGCTTTTCTGGGGATAGTTGTGAAAGAAAGCAAAGTTTGGATTTTAGCATTATTGGAAGTGCGCCTATCAAGATGAGCTCGGTCTCCTGCTCTCTACCATTAATTATGGGAGTAATCTCTAAGGAGAGAGGTGCGAGGTAGCTAAGACTACGAAATCGGGCTTCCATAGGGTAAATCTCGTGTTTCGTACCATCAGCTTCAGTAGTATAAGGTCCACTGATTTTTGATACAGGATCGTGAATGAATATTTGACCAAACTTTATTTTGTATGGATTTTCTGGAACTCCAATTTCTATTTCGCCAGTTTCATCGATGACCTCCTGAAGGCCGCGTTCAATAAACGCATTGTAAGAGTCGAGATGCTGCCTAACCAACCCCTCCTCCTCGAAAAAGGATTTTTGAAGAAGAACAAGATCACTTTGCGAAATTTCCAACTTCATCAACAACCTCTAAAACTATGTTCATAATACTTTTTAGCATCCATACAGGTTAGCTCTTTACCCAAACTTAAAGATTCCTCACAGGAGCATGCGGTTATCCAATCTGAAAAACCGAGTCTCCAAAGTGTTTTCAAACCTTTTTTGGAGGAAACTACAAACCTAAACTATAAATCATATTAATAAACTTTACTTTCCATATCTGTTTTTGGTTTATCACAATTGATTAGTAGCTAATATTCTAGCACTTTACGAAATTAAGTATTGAATAAACATCCAAAAACTTCCATAAAATACTCTAAAGAAATATTTATGATGGCGCCCTGGCCGGGATTTGA
>JAGLRI010000055.1 GCA_023136395.1 Candidatus Bathyarchaeota archaeon
AGAAATTACTGGAACCAATGACTTTCCCTCGTTGGTCTCGAGGAACTAGATCCGCCAGCAAAGACATATAGGATGACATTCCTAGAAGTTGTCCAAGTCCAAACAAGGGCCGAGAGATGAAGAGTCTCACCGCATCTCCATAGATGAATAGATATATAGCTGGGAGCATCACGAGTCCCGCGAGGATTAACGGAATCTTTCGCCCGACCTTATCAAGGAGTTTACCTACAGGAAAAGCGAACACGATCATGGTGCTGAATAATGCAATTGTGGCGAGTCCCCATGTTGCCTCCGAGATCATAAGCACATCTAATGCATAAAAGACCATGATGAACTGAGAAATGGCAAAGGCAAACCTCCAGATAAGTCCTGTTATAAATAGAAAGAATGTTGACCGTGGAACAACCCTCCAGACTTCTATTCCATCCTTGAGGGCTTTTGGATAGGAGCTAAAGAGTTCACTAAGCTGCATTTTCCCAGGTTTTTTCTCTATACTCTCTTTTAGTCTCAACCTGAGAATCGCTGCGGCAAGAAAGAAAACTACAACGATTATATATCCAATCCGTAGGCCCACTACAAGCCCATAATGAACAATAAGCACTAAACCCACCGCTGCTGCTGGGGTCGTAGTTACGCCCATAATGAGATTGCTGATCGAGTAACCCATACCCCGTCTTTCAGGGGGCACCGAATCAGCCATCATTGCAAGTAAAGCTGGTTGATAAAGTAGACTAAGGTTTGTAATTATGGTTCCGATGACTATGAAATGCCATGTCGGAGCAACTGCAAAGAAGACGTACGACAGTGCAACACCAAAAGTCAAGGTAGACACGAGCCGTTTTCTTCCATATTTATCGGCTAAATATCCTCCAGGAAACTGAACCGAAGCCATAGCGATAAAACCGATGAATCCTATAACGCCCACAATGCTTTCTGTGGCTCCAAGTTGTCTTACGTATTCTGGGTAATATGGAGCAGCCAACTCCCCAGCGAAATCCATCAGAATCCAGCTTAAGATGAGAATCAGATAGTTTCCTCGAATGAAACCAAACTCGTTCTTTAACTTATCCAAAATTCCCAACTGTTACACTCTCTCCTCCGCGTTTCGGTTCCTATGTCATGTCATCTCGGCTCAAAGCTAGCTAGCCTACAACTCCAACTACGATAACTAACACGCCAACCGTCTTCAAAAAGTCTCTGTTTTTAAGACTATTCACGTACTTCAATTCTCCAGAAGTAAATTCCTTCACATTCCTCTAGCACAGACTAATTTATGCATACATGGGAATTTCTATTAACTCTATCCCAAATTAAAAAATATTGGAAAAAACTAAAAAAGAAAACGACATGAACAAATTTAGTATACACCCTTCATCCATGCAAATTCTCTACGCATCTCGATTTGTACGTATTATGAAATGGATTATGAGCTGGCATGTTCATGTAGATAGAATTACATATGTTTGCATGCAAGTTGAAACCTGTGTTCATTCGTGTTCCTCTGGTGGTTTAATATCTTTGAAGAAGATCCAGAGGAGTAATGCTGAGGCTAGTTGAAAGGAGCCTCCGAGGAAGAAGGGGAGCATGATGGATATGTATTGGAAAATGTATCCTGAGAGAGTTGGGGCCACGGCGGAGGTCACTTTCATGGCGGTGTCAGAGGCTCCAGCCATTGAGGCTCTCCTGCTACTCCTCGTTATCCCCATCAAGTAGGACTGCCTCAGTGGTCGATCGATCAAGGCGAATGCACTCTGGAAGACTTGGAGGAGAGCAGCAATGGTGTAGGTGGGAACGAAGGGGATGATGAGGTTAACCACAACCACTGGGAGCCTTGAGAGCACCGTTGTATTGATCGTTCCGATACGTTTAGCCAGCTTCAGTCCAATGATTAAGCTGAAGGCTGAGAGGAGTCTGGATGCGCCGAAGAGGATGCCAACCTTTCCAGGTCCAACACCAAATCTTATGTAGAACCAGTAGGAGAGAAACCTCATTATGAATGAGCCTCCGAGGGCGTCGAAGGATACTACCAGGGCAAATCTGCTCAAAATCTTACCCGTTTCTTCATATTCTCCTTTCTCTTCACCAATCTCAGACCTCTTAGACGCTTTTCCATTCCTCTTCTCTCTCAATGGGATTATGAGTCCTATACTCGCGAGGCCAACGATGGTTACGAGAATAAAGACGGGCTGATACGATGGGATCACATCGAAACCAAAACGGATCTGGAAGAGTTGTGGTATAACCGCGGAGAAGGAACCGATCATTAATGATAGGGTGCTGATGAAGGAGGCTATGCTGAAGAGGGTCGTCCTCTCCTTATCTGTTGTCTTTTCTGAAAGCATCGCTTGCCAAGAAGGGCTGGTTATCCTTGATCCCAACCCACCTAGAGCTGCTGTACATAATAGCGCCATTAAGTTGCGAGTTGTGGCGTAGATGATGCCCGAGATAGTGAGGATGCACCCCAGAAGCAATAGGAACGGTTTCTTTCCGAACCTATCCGCAAGCAATCCCTCAAATAGGCTTCTCACCGCAGCGAAGGATATTGATACTGTGAATAGGAGGCCAATGGTCAGTGGTAGGACACCTAGCTTGGAGAGATATATTGTGAAGATAACGGAGAGTAAACCTTCGATGAAGCTCCTTAGAGCTTGGGCTGAGATCAGAAGCTTAGCGTCCCTCTTGAGGGAGGTGAGTAGAGAAACAACTTCACTCATTCATTATTCCTCTTATCTCATCTCTCCTTGAGTTTTCTTTATATGGTAAACAATTTTTATTATTATCTTGTGAGTGTTATGAAGTGGATTACTAGATGGCATGTCCACGTTGATAGGCTTGCATGTCCTTGGCTGATAAGTAAATTCGTCGATAAGACTGCGGAGTTCATTTTTGTTCCTTGGCCGGGGCCCCTTCCCACACCCGATATGGGCATACCCTTCGATTTCCCTCGCTCAGACTTCGAGTTGGGACACCATGATGGAAAGTGTACCTTCGAGGCGATAATCAAAAAATACAACATCGCGGATCCCTGGGTCTTGGAGATCGCTAAGATTGTGCACGCAGCTGATGTAGCCTCAGACAGAGATACGGCGCCTGAAGCCCGGGGTGTCGAAGCCATCGCTGCTGGAGCGATGCATATTGTTAAAGACGATTATGAGACTCTTGAGAAGGGGTTCTTTGTCTACGACTCCCTCTATGTTTATGTGCAGCTCAAGAAGATTCGGGAAGAGTATAATGATGAGCTGTCGAAGTTGGATCGGGGTAAACGTTTCGATTTCATCAAAGCACGGGTTAAAAAACCGCCTGAGGCTGAGGTGAAGAGGCCTCCTAAATGAGGTGGGTTACACGCCACAATCCTCATGTAGACAGGTGCGCATCTATCTGGCTCATTAAAAACTTCATTGATGAGAATGCGGTTTTCGAGTTCATATCTAGGGAAGACCCCATCCCTGAGGATGCAACACCCTTCACTCTACCGGGTGCAGAGATAACTCCAAAAAATGATAGGACAACATTTGATGCTCTAGTGGATAAGTACAAAATTAATGACCCAGTCATTCTTGAAATTCAGAAGATTGTTCGAGACGCTGAGCAGGCTGAGGAGACAGGAAAGTACAAGCTAACAGAATCTGGAGGTTTTTTTGCTATTCTTAGGGGTCTAGATCGAATCTCTAAGAGCAATTGGGAGATTATTGGCAAAGCAATGATTATAATGGACAGTCTCTATGCAGAATTGAAAAACCGCTTAGAAACGTGAACAGTTAATTTAGAAAATACTTTCGCTTCGACGAAAATACTAGAATTAGGGACACTAGTTGTATACGTAAATGTAATCCTTATTGAGGAATTTGAAAGGGATGAACTTGAAATCTGAAGAGAACATTTTTCTAATCTTATGCATCGTTGGAGCGTTTGCTATTTTTAGTTCTACGATGTCTAAGAATCCTGTTTTAAATCCTTTTGCAGAAAGCCTTGGAACACCTGAAGCTTTTATGGGATTCGTTGCAGCTGCTTCCACCCTTCCAGGAGTCTTAATTAGCTTTCCTGCTGGTTCACTTTCCGACATTTTGGGAAGAAGAAAGGTACTTTTAGTGTCTAGCATCGTGTTTGCTACAGCTCCTTTCCTTTACATTTTTATTAATTCTTGGTGGCAATTGATATTGGTACGATTTTACCATGGATTTGCAACCGCCATCTTCATTCCCGTTGTAAGAGCAACCATCATCGAATATTATCCATCTAAAAAGGGTGAGAGAATCTCAACATTTACCTTAGCAACTATTGTCGGGAGAGGAATTGCTCCATTCCTCGGTGGATTTATACTAGCCATCACGGTTTGGGGTTTCAAAATTTATTACGTTGCAGTGGGTATAGCGGGTTTAACGATGTTCTTCTTAGCCTTTACATTACTTAAAGAGAAGAGTGTGACAACTGAAAAAAAGTCTAGTTTCATTCAAGAAAATGATAAAAAGACATCCATTGCTAGTGGGTGGAGAACGGTTTTCAGTAATTCTAAGATCTTGATTGCAAGTACAACTGAAGCTGCAGCGAGATATGTTTATGGGGCTTTAGAATTTTTCTTTATAGGATATTTAAATAACGTTGCTCAGTTAGATCCGTCATTAATCGGAATAATTATGGGCATGCAACTACTCTTAATTCCGATTGTAAGCCCTTTTTTGGGTAGATTTTCAGACAAAACGGGAAGAAGAATTCCAATAGCTGCTGGTTTAATTATAAGCGGTCTCCCCATGATAGTTATTCCATATGTAACAGGATTTATTCCTCTCTTAATCATTGCAATGATTTATGGGCTCGGATTCTCTACGGTCGTGTCATCCACACCCGCCCTTGTAGGAGACCTTGCAAGTAAAGAATCCTACGGCGCTGCAATGGGCTTCCTTGCAACAATAATGGACGTAGGGCAAATGCTGGGCCCCGTGGTCACAGGATATATACTTGCATCATTCGGTTATTCAGGTTCATTCTTTTCTTTAGGTGCAACACTCTTAGGTTTCTGCATGTTTTTTATCATCTTCATAAAAAAAGAGTAAATTACTCCAAATTTGATGTCATTAATTTTTTAGGTATTAAGAGAATGCATACAAGAAGGATCAGGACATGTTAACGGTCAGAGAGGGGATCGTCTTCGTCGGAGTAAGGCGAAGCTCACAATGATGGGGATTGTAAGGATTGCTAGCTAGCTTCTGAATTAACGATATAATCCTCTTAAACTAGTTATGGATTAAATAGTGAAAAACAATATTAACTTCATGCATGAGGTGGGATAGAAAGATGGAATTAATGGTGGGTAATAAAGCGCCTAATTTCGTTCTGGTGGACATTGAACGTAAACCCAGACAGCTGAGTGAGTTCCAGGGCAAGAAATTGGTCTTAGCGTTTTTCCCCGGAGCATTTACGTCTATTTGCACGAAGCAGATGTGCACTTTCCGAGATTCTATGGCAAGATTTAACGAGTTAGAAGCTCAAGTCGTTGGAATAAGTGTTAACGACCCTTTTTCTAACATGGCTTTTGCTGAGAAAAACATGCTTACTTTTCCACTGTTAAGTGATTACAATCGAGAAGTTGTAAAGCTCTACGGTGTTGAGTTGAAAGATTTTGCTGGATTGAAGGGCTACAGTGCTGCTCAACGCTCAGTCTTCGTCTTAGATAAAAACGGTTTTATACGCTATAAATGGATTTCAAAAGATCTCGGAGTTGAACCTAACTACGAAGAAATCGAAGAAAGGTTAGAACAAATGATCTAAACATTCGCACGCTTTTAGCATGCTAGAAAGGGTAAGCTTGAGATGATGGCTTTATATGTCTCAACTAACGTGAAAGGTGTTAAATAGATTTTTTAATTTCGGCGATTTCTTTCTCAATTTTTTCAACGCGTTTTTTAATTTCTTTAATTTCACTAGCTAATTGATTCGTCAGAACTTGAATATCCATGAAGGTGCTTTCTTTGATTTCCTCTTGGATCTTTCTCACCCATCTTTCAAGCCGTGGTTCAGACTGGGAAAAATCTGTAGATTTAGATTCTTCTGACATATTGATCATTTTTACATTGTTATGGTGTAACATAAATATTCTTTCTTAGTTTGAGTTGTGAATCCAAAAGTAATGCGCACGCGCATGATAATTTTGATTAACTCATTTCTTTTGTTTCTTCTTTAATTCATCGAGCACACTTTTGAGATGTTTCTCCATTTTCAATTCATGGGTGTGTTCTTCAGGTGGAGGAGGATATTTTTGAATTTCAAGGAAGTTAATAATTGGTTTTAAAATTTGAGTGCGTAATTGTTCTCCTCTTAGGTTCAGTTTTTTAATCTTATTCATTTCTTCAGCTAAGTATTCAAAATTTAATACTTCTTTAAACCATTTTTCAAACTCTTGTCTGTAAAGATGAAATTCTAAAGATTTACTGTCTATCACTCTCACTTTCTCTAGGAACTCTTCAAGTGAGGACGCATCTTCTCTGGTGTATTCACCCACTGAAGTAAAGAAACGAAAGAGTTTTTCTTTTGGAACTTTTTTCAAAATTCCATCACTCATGACATATTATCTTATCTTCACTAATTATCTTTATTCCTTCCGCGCGTGTGTAGGGGACAAACAGGCGGTCGTAAAAAACTAGGAATAGATTGAGTAAATTCTTAACTTACTACGCTAGAATACATTTTCGGCTGGAATATCCTACGCGTATAATGTCTGGAGACCATTTTTTTTAGCTAGCTCTAAGAATAATTTAACGTTTCTATACTACATAAGCTCGTAAGATATTGGATAGTTCTTGGGTGATGTTAGTTTGGTATTTGTAAAAGTCGCTGAAATATCAGAAGTTCCTGCGGGAAAAATGAAAAAGATCACTTTAGAAGGAAAAGACGTTTTGATCGTAAATTTAAATGGTACCTACTATGCTATTGGAAATAAATGCCCTCATAGGGGTGGAGATCTTTCTAAGGGAACCTTGGACGGTACCCAGATTACTTGCCCAAGGCATAAAGCAAAATTTGATATAACCTCTGGAAAAGTTATTTCCGGTCCTAAACTACCCATTGTTCGTCCTACGATCAATGATGAACCGTTGTATGACGTCAAAGTTGAGGGGAACGACATTTTTATAAAGACGTCCTAATTTCTAGAAGAAAAAATCATTGTATATATTGCCACCACGCGTAAAAAGTCGAGACTAACGTATCTCTTCCTTTTTGGATCGAGCTTCCTCATTTTTTCGATTTTTGCCTTCCTATGCCTATCTTTGTTAGAGTATGTTCTGAGAACTTTTCAGTGATTGCAGTTAGCTATCTAGTAGCTAATTAACCGCATGACTTATAATCTCGAGAGAGCATGCTCCATGTTTAGTACAATAGTCTTCACACTTCGTAGCCCAAGACTTTTCTTTGTATATGATGCCGCAGGCTTCGCATACGTAAAATCTTTCTCCGTTTTTAGATATTTCACGCACCAATGTTCTTCTCACACATTTATTCGATCCAATAATAATGTGCGGGCTTCCTATTTGAGACTTTAAACATAATAATTTAAGATTCATTCAAATGGATTTTGTTAGTGGAATGATTACTGTCTATGCGTGCTTTTTTTCTGTAAAAACGTATGCTCAACAGCACATACAATGGGAGCATCGGTAAAGCAAAAAGGATTTCCATCAAGGCAATTCCTGGCATTGTGATGTTGTATCGTGTTTTCACTAGTTCTCTCATGTATGCTCCTATTCTGAGATAGTCTACTTTTC
>JAGLRI010000056.1 GCA_023136395.1 Candidatus Bathyarchaeota archaeon
ATGTACTTCCAACATTTCAGACAAAAAGCCCTCTTCGATGCCAATTTTGTTTGTAATTTGAAGAAAATAATCCGAAAAGTAACAAGCTTCCAAGTCTTTGCGTTCTACCCCTGCTGAATAAAAGGCTTTAACGAGAGCCTCTTCCATCAATTTCTCGGGTTCTATTTCAAAATGTTCCCCGAATTTTGTCCTGCCAACACCGAGAATAACCGGGCGGCATTTTTTCATAAAACATATGTCTCCTTATCGCTACAGTCTCACACATTTATCTTTTTAAGTTTTTAATATTTCTGTGAAAACCCAAATTCACAGCATATATATTGCATGCATGCTAAAATATCTAATCTTCTAGTATATACTAAAAATAATCTGACTAAAATAATTCAAGAACATCATATGGTCTACTTTTAGTAAAAAGATATTTTTATTCATAAAAGAATAAACCGCTATTCTTTAATTTCTTTAGTAAAAATTTTAAATAGTTCTTTGTATATCAACTAATAAGGAAAAAGGAGCTTATGAGCACGTAATGGCGGAAATTTGTCCAGTATGCGGGCTTCCCGGCGAAATATGCGTTTGTAGAGAGATTAGTAGAGAACAGCAACGTATTCGTGTCCGCTTAGCGATGGGTAAATGGAGACGCAAAAACACAATTATTGATGGTATAGATAACAAAGATACCAACCTTGGGGAACTTGCAAAAAATCTAAAATCTTTCTGTGCGTGTGGAGGAACATCAAAAAACAATCAGATTTTACTGCAAGGTGATCACCGAAATCAAGTGCGAACATATCTTGTCCAACTGGGATATCCTAAGGAAAACATCGAAGTTCAATGATCAAACAAGACAACTTGAAAATTTCGTAATGTATTCTTCTCTACACTTTTTTAAAATTTAATTTTCTTACAGTAAATATATGCTAACGAGTAAAAATGATGACTTCAAAAAGAACACTCTTTTCTTCTGTAACTTGTTTGAAGAAGACTAATCCGGTAGTTTAAGATCCAATTGAACTCTAAGAGTTTTATAGCGATTCCTGACAGTAACCTCAGTTACTTCTGCAGCTTCAGCGATTTCTTTCTGCGTTTTCTTTTCTTTATTTAGTATACAAGCTATATACAGAGCAGCTGCAGCAAGGCCCATAGGATCTTTACCTGCGGTGATCCGTTTTTCCATAGCTTCACGAATAATTTTAACCGCAATCCCTTGGGTCTGACCAGTAATGTTGGTTTTTTCACCAATTTTGGAGAGGTATGTTAGGGGACCCGCTATTGGCATTTGAATGTCGAGCTCCCGTATTAAGAGTCGGTAACAACGGGCTACATCTTTTTTAGCGACAAGGCTGGTGTTAGATATTTCACGAAGGGTTCTCGAGGACCCTGTGAGTCGACATGCAGCGTAAAGGGACGCAGCAGCTATAGCAGCAATTGATCTCCCACGTACCAATCCCTTATCTAATGCTTTACGATAAATGACTGCAGCTCTCTCCTTAAGAGCTTGTGGAATGTGGATTTTATCAGAAAGACGATCAAGCTCTGCCATAGCTTGAGCAAGGTTTCGATCCACTGAAGAGTGAACTCTAGATCGTATCTGCCATTTTCTTAATCGCCACATCTGGAGACGAGTTGCGAGAGGAAGTTTACGTCCGAAAGCATCGCGATCTACTCTTCCAATAGCAGTTGATAAGCCTTTGTCGTGAACAGAATAAGAGGTTGGGATTCCTACACGACTTCTCGATTCTTTCTCCTCTTGTGTGAAAGCCCGCCACTCTGGGCCCTGATCCATCTTCTGTTCGGTAAGAACAAGACCACAATTTGAACAAACAATCTCTCCAGTACTGTAATCATGAATTAGATTTGTGCTACTGCACTCAGGACACTCGACTTTTGTTTTCAGCCATTGCTCTCCCATTTTTATTTTTATTCCCCTTTTCCAATTATATGGCGAATACTCTCTTTGTGGTTAATGGTTCGTAATTATAATTCCGAATCAGAAACCCTCCATCTGACCCGCCGATAAATCAGAATTAGTTAAAGTACCACTATATAAGCTTTTCGTTTAAATTCTGTAACCAAATAATTTGAAACGGCTTCGATAAAAATATTAATAGGAAACGACATACTTTCCAGGGATAGCTGAGTGTTAACTAGTAAAAATAAAAGATTAGAGAAGGCTTTGCAGCTTCTAGAGAGACTTGCGACAGAATCGAAAGGAGGCACTCCAATAATTGTAGAGGGGCGAAAAGATGTAGCAGCTCTACATAAATTAGGGGTAACGGGTGATATGATCTTAGCCAAAACTTCAAGAAGATCCTTCCTCGACGTCGTTAACGAGGGTAAAAACCGAGGAAAACCTGAGATTATTATCTTAATGGATTTTGATAGACGAGGTAGAGAAGGGACAAAACGACTAACGCAAAATTTTGAGAGAATGAGAATAAAAACAAATTTACTCTTTTGGAACGAACTTAGAGGCCTTGTAGGAAGAAATGTTAAAGATATTGAAGGACTAGCCAGATATATAGAAACGTTGAAGAATAAAAAATAGATATATATAAGAGAAAACAAATTAAACAGAAATGTCATTGTATTATTTAAAAATATATTTTGAGGTGAAAATTATTGGGACCTTCACAAACAGTAGCAGTTAAGTACATTATTTCCTTCAACTTCGATATTGAAGGAGTTGTTGAAAAACCCGATGTTATCGGAGCCGTTTTCGGTCAAACAGAAGGCTTGTTTGGTTCAGAACTAGATCTTCGAGAACTCCAAAAATTAGGAAGAATTGGGAGGATAGAGCTTAAATTACAATCGAAACAAGATAAAACAACAGGCACGCTAACCATTCCCACAAGTCTAGACAGGGTTTCCGCAGCAATTATCGCGGCAAGCCTCGAGAGTATTGACCGAGTGGGACCTTGCTCAGCAAATGTTACATTAGAAAAAATTGAGGATGTAAGAAATGCGAGGCGGAAGGCTATCGTAGAAAGATCAAAAGAAATTCTTCGCAATTGGACCCTAAAAGTCATGCCGGATACAGAAGAAATATTCAAGGAAGTTTCAGAAACGTTGAGGTTAGCTAGAGTTGAAACGTATGGACCTGAAAAATTATCAGCAGGACCCGACGTTAAAACTGCAAAAAAAATAATAATCGTTGAAGGACGAGCAGATGTGACAAATTTATTAAAACGGGGTATACAGAACGTCATTGCTGTTGAGGGTACATCGATTCCCCAAAGCGTCATAAAGTTATCTCGGGAAAAGGAAGTTACAGCTTTCCTAGATGGTGATCGTGGTGGAGATCTTATCCTCAAAGGGTTAAATCAAGTAGCCAACATTAAGTATGTTGCTAGAGCTCCTTCAGGTAAAGAGGTTGAAGATTTAAGTTCTGAAGAAATAACGGTCGCCCTTCAGAAAAGAGTTCTTGTTAAGAAAAGAAAAAGGCCTCCTGCCCCAAAAAGACAAAGAAAAGGAAAAATCCTCCTGCCTAAACAAATAGTTTCTTCCGTAAAAGAGCTGAAAGGAACTTTAGAAGCGGTATTACTCAACAATAAAATGAAGGAAATTGAGCGATTACCTGTAAGTAAACTTGCAGAAAGCTTACAAGGAGTCGAAGATGTGGATACAGTAGTTTTTGATGGTGTAATTACCCAAAGACTTGTAGACATAGCAAGTGAAAAAAACATCCGGTATCTTGTAGCATCTCGTGTTTCAAATGTAATTAAAAAGCCATTACAAATACATACATTTACATTCGCAGATGTTGAGGGTTAACACTTTACAATTTCAAAAAGGATTTAATGTTTTTAATATGGTTCAATAAGCCGTTTCTAATCCTTTACGGTACCGATTATTTTTACTACATATTCATTCCACACAACATAAGGGGGAATAATCTTGTGAAAATATTAAGAAGGAACCATAAAAAAGGCGTTTTTAAAGTCTTACCGGAAAGTACGGATGACTTATGGCACATCTATAACATTATAGCTCCTAAAGACGAGATACATGCAAGAACTACTCGCGAAGTAAACGTTGAAGGAAATTATTCCCGACCAAAAGCTGGAAGAAGAATCTCGACTTTTTTGGGTGTAAAAATCGAGAAAGTAACCTGGGATAAGAATTTAAACCGTTTAAGAGTACACGGTATCGTATGTAAAGCCCCAGAAAAAATAAGTGTGAAGGGATCTCATCACACCATAAACGTTACGGTGGGTAAACCAATAACAATCATAAAATCTCTATGGTTGAAACACCACACTGATAGATTAAGCAGAGCCAGTAAAGCTAAGCCACCCATTATTATTATATCGATTGATAATGAAGAATATTGTGTAGCTCTTTTAAGACAATACGGTATTGACATAAAAGTAGAGGGAGCAACAAGGCTTCCTGGGAAGTTAGAAGCAGAAAAAAGGACAAAGGCGGTACGAGAATTTTTTAAAAAAGCATCAAGAGCGTTGAGAGAAGTGTGGATGAGGACTCCCTATCCTATTGTTGTAATAGGCCTTGGTTTCATCAAGAATGATTTTGTTAAGTATCTTAATAAAGAAGCATCAGAAGTGACGAAAAACATCATTGATGTAAAAAGTGTGAATAGCGGAGGTATAGCTGGAATACGTGAGGCGTTGCGTTCAGGGATTTTAACTTCCGCATTAAAACATGTACGGATAGTTGAAGAAACGAAGGTTATGGAGGAGATCCTTACAAGGTTGGGAAAGGGGAAGTTAGATATTACATATGGATTTGTTGATGTGTTGAAAGCTAGTATGTTTGGTGCAATTGAAAAACTTCTTTTAGCAGATATTGCTTTACGGGAGGCTTTTGATGAGAGGAGACTAGCCTTTGAAAAGCTCATGAGAGAAGTTGAAATAAGAGGTGGAGATGTTATGATCATCAGCGCAGAACATGAAGCAGGTAAAAAATTGCTTGCCCTGGGAGGAATTGCGGCGCTTCTCCGCTTCCCAATAGGCTAGAAGCGCTTAACTTATTGTAGTCAATACTATTTTTTAAAAAATTTGAGGCGTCTTCGAACTGCAGGATTCTGATCTGCAAATTTTTTGAGAGCCAGCTCAAAGGTTTCGTTGGGTAATAATTCTTTTTTAATGAAAACTCCGGTTCTACCAACCTTATCGCGATGTAAGAGAGCTCGAACTCGATCAAGAACGGTGTTAATGGAGATGTTTAAACAACGGGCAACGGTTCCTTCATTTCCTACAACATTGCTTTCGGTATGACCTTTTGGTGTTGGATCAATCAACATAAGCCGTT
Organism: Candidatus Bathyarchaeota archaeon; assembly: GCA_023136395.1. Taxonomy (GTDB): domain Archaea; phylum Thermoproteota; class Bathyarchaeia; order Bathyarchaeales; family Bathyarchaeaceae; genus JAGLRI01. The sequence goes on from JAGLRI010000056.1 coordinate 5,272, forward strand.
TATCTACACCCGGAACACGTACATCCCTTTTTAACATTATAAGAGTAGCCTCACCCCCAAATTTATAAAATTCTCTTTCCACTGAACGTAGCTTTGTAAGAGGGAAAGAAACACACTGTTTATCATTTATCTCAAGATGTGCCTTTATTACATGGATTGGTGTGGCTTGCACAATTATTCGACGACTTACTGGAATACTCACACTTTCAAGAGCCATTTCTATATTGAAAGACGAAGGAGGATTTGGCATAAATATGTCAATATCACTCTTCTCTGTAACATCTCCCCGAGCAATACTTCCATGTACTATTGAATTAAAATGAAATTGATTCAAAAACTCCATCGTTTGGATGGATTGGGTTCTCAATTCTTTTAATAGTCTCCAACGTTTCTTTTCATAGACTACTTCTACTTGTTCAGCACGTGTTACAGGTTTTTTAGCCATCATCTTTCACCAAATGAAGAACAACAAAGCGACAACATATATTTCCACCAACAAAAATATTAATCCCTACGTATAAGTTTGGTGAAAGTGAAAAAAAATGGATACTGAAGCTTTTCTTTTTGCTCTTCTCATTTTCTGGGTTCTTCTCTATATACTTGGTCGTTTTTTCCATTTAGAGAAGTTTGGATTAAAAATACAACCAGCTTATTTTATTTACACGTCTAAAAGATTTAACAAAATCTTAAGCACTCTATCAAAAAAAGGAAGCACAGTTTTAAAAGTTTTTTTTAACATTGGTGTCGGTTTAGCTGGCATCATTATGATCTACGCTATTTATTTTTTAATAGATAACCTATCCAAGTTTATTAGACCAGGAGGAGCCGCAATCCCCATAGGTCTTGTTATTCCAGGAATCACTCTAAAATTATACTGGTTACCATATTTCTTAGTGGCAGCAGCGATCATTGTTACAACTCATGAGGCAGCTCATGGCATTGCCGCTCAGTTGGAAGAAATACCTCTTGAGTCAACGGGAATTTGGCTTGTAATTATTTTCCTTGGAGCATATGTAGGGCTTAAAGAAAAAAAATTCGAGAAGGTATCAACCTTCTCAAAGCTTCGAGTAATCTCTGCAGGATCATCTATAAATCTGGCAGTAGGACTTCTCGTTTTTATAGTATTAACAACTTTTTACGCTCCAGCCTCAGGGATTTTAATTCTTGAAACATTAGAGAACGGTCCCCTTGAACAAACTGAACTCCAACGCTGGGACACTATTTTTGCCATAAATGAAACCAAAATCTCGAATATTATGGATCTCGAAAACTATATGGTTAACGTAGGTGTAGGTGAGAATTTGATTCTTGAAACAAATAAGGGAAACATACTAATTATTACCACAAAGGGTCCGGAGAACCGAGCAATAATTGGTCTCACATATCCACAACATTATTATCCATGTAGATTGGGGTTGGGTTACAGGTCAGCACTCCACCTGTACCAAGCTTTAAATTGGACTTTTATTTTTACATTCAATATAGTTATTTTTAACATGCTGCCGCTTTATCCATTCGATGGAGATAAGTTCCTATACTATACCTTAAAAAAAATAGTAAAGGGAAAAAGTCACCAGGTTCGCGTACTATTTAATGTAGCTTGTTTTGGATTAATAGCTACAAATATACTTCTAAGTTTCCTAAGATACGGCTTGTTTTCTCTATAGGTTGAAATAACATGTCAATGTGCACCTTATGCAAAAAAAGAAACACAATCTTTAGGCGTATTTATTCGGGAGAACGCCTTTGCAAGAGATGCTTCTGCAGATCCATAGAAAACAAAGTTAGAAACACACTTTCTAGATATGAAATGCTTAAACCCCATGATAAAACAATTGTAGCTCTATCTGGTGGTAAAGATAGCGTGACCCTTCTTCAAATATTGACGAAGATTGAAAAGAAATTTTCTAAAGCAAAGCTTTATGCTGTTACCATAGATGAAGGAATAAAGGATTACAGAGATGAAGCATTAAAAATTGCCAAAAAGACCTGCGAAGAGCTGAATATCGAGCACACAGTTATCTCCTTTAAAGAAATATACGGGTATACCCTAGATAAAATCGTGAAAATGGTAAGAGGAAAAGGATTAACCCCATGTTCATACTGCGGTGTGTTAAGAAGGCGAGCTCTAAATATCGCCGCCAGAGAGTTAGGTGCAGATAAACTTGCTACAGCGCATAGTTTAGACGACGAAACTCAAACTATACTCTTAAACATATTTCATGGTGATATCCTACGAATAGCTCGTGTCAAGCCAGTTCTCGACAAAATACACCCGAAGCTTATACAACGGATAAAACCTTTATGCGAGGTTCCAGAAAGAGAAGTTGCCCTTTATGGGTACCTAAAAGGAATTGAATTCCAAAG
>JAGLRI010000057.1 GCA_023136395.1 Candidatus Bathyarchaeota archaeon
AAGACGAAAAACAAGAATTTACATTTAAGAAGGGAACATTCATGGAGAGAAGAAACAACCTAGAAATCACTGCGGAAATACTACAAATCGCAGAGAAAGGAGCCAAAAAAACCCACATCGTTTACGGTGCCAACCTAAACCATAAATATCTTGAACAATACTTGGACAAGCTTGAAGAACAAGAATTAATCACTAGAAACGTTGAACCTGGAAACAAAATTAAAACAACCAAAAAAGGATTACTTTTCACCCAACAATACAAAAACCTCACCCAATTCATCAACCTATAAACACATAAAAAAAATATTTGAAGGATTCGAACATGTCTCATTACGTTCATGCAATGCGGGAAAGCCGATTCTGGAAGACATGTCTACATGTTGCGTGGGCTCAACCAGAATTATCCGCAGAAGAAGTCGAATTCAAAGCAGTACTAATAACATTAGGCCTACACCCAATGTAGCTCTAACTAGTTAATTAGATTCATTCCGCCTTACCACGGAAGGTTCTTATTTTTTCAACGATGAATTGAATCTTCCCTTTGCTAAACCGATTTACTGTTACTGTCGGATAACTAACTCACGATTAACAACATTCTTTTTCTTATTGATACTTAGTGTACAGTATGAAAGATGCATGTTTGTCTTATGATATGCGTGTGTGTATCCTATGTATTTCATAAATTTTTATATTTAAATCATCTTATTAGACGTTAGGTATTTGTTATGGACACTCGCGAAATGAAAGGTAAGATCAGGGCTTTTGTTTACATAGATGTTACACCTGGAACAGAAAAGAGCTTTCTGGAGAATCTAATGAAACTTGATGAAGTTTTAGAAGCGCATTTAATAAGTGGTCAGTATGATGTGTTCGCTGTCCTCGAATTCGAAATTTATGGTAAAGGTCTATTTACCTCTGCACACGAGATAATCACAAAATTTATGCTTGAAAAAATCAGAAAGCTTAAAGATGTTCGAGACACCAACACAATAATTCCTACCTTTTCGTTAACTAAACGAGAATAACCAATTTAGAATGCATTAACTTATCTCTTTTAATATTTAATTATCTTAGTGAATCTCAAAAATGAACAATTTACTAAAGAAATTGAGTGGTGGCGATCTTCGTTCAGACGGGAGAGCTAACGAAGTAGCAGAAGAGACAGTCAAAAATCCCCAACTAATTGATAAACTATTCAGAGGGTTAAGTGTATCTGATGACGTAATACGAGCAAGAACAACCCATGCATTAGAAAAAATCTCTCGTACCAATCCAGAACCACTACGGGAAATTATGCCTTGGTTAATCAAGTTGGCTTATGAAGATGAGGTTCCAATGGTGAAATGGCATCTTGCTATGATATTTGGAAACATACCAAACTCCCAAAAAAACTTGGATGAAATAATCTCAACCCTCATTTATTTTTTAAAAGACAAAAGCAATTTTGTAAAGAGCTGGTCGATTTCCAGTTTAGCCATACAGGGAAGAAAAAACCAAAACAAGCGTAGAAAAATAATCGTTAGTATTACACTCCTCACTAATCATAAAAGTGCTTCAATCAGATCACGGGCACGTAAGGCACTAAAAATTCTGGAGAATGAAAGTGAACGGATTCCACGTACGTGGAAGAAAGCAGTTCAAAAATAAGGTTCAGAATGGTCACTAAAAATCCTATTTATATGTCCAGACAAAATTTTTCAGATCATATTTCTTTATGAGCACGTCTAAATCCATGAGTCTTTTCTGATCGTTTCTGAGCACATCAAAATCGGCGCGAAAAGCATGCTGCACACTTTCCTCAGCATATTTCTGCATGTTAATTTCGATTGATTCAAGGAATTTTGAAATTCCATCCGGAACCTCGATTTCAACCCTCACCGCATTATTCACCTATTAAAATTTTGATGTGTCTTCTTTACTCTATCATGTATTAAAGAGTAATGAAACAAGATAAGATAATGGATATCTATTATTTTTTAGTATTAAATGGTCTCTTCAACTATTTATTTTCCTTCACATTCTATGACAATAGAAGATATGAAAAAGCACTCAAACATTTGATTTAATGCTTCGGTTGAGTAACAACCATTTATTTACCATATCCTGTGCAAAACGAGTTCATATCAGCATATTTTAGCGTTGAAAACTTCAGATAGATGGATCACCTTTTATGGTTAGAAGCGGTCAAGAAAATTTACTAAAACGGAAGAAAAACATTTCTGAACGAAGACGAATTCATACTAATACTTAAAAGTTTTTTTCAAGACTCAATCCTAAACAAATAATATCTTTAACTTTATATACTCACTGTAATAATATACATGTTTCAGGTGAGAAGTTGCCGTTTTGTTCTAAATGTGGTACTGAATTTGATGAGGGAGTAAAATTTTGTCCTTCTTGTGGAGCTACTGTGGGTGTAGAGGAAACGGTTAGGCCTAGACCAAGGGTTACTGATCAGCGGGAAGCTTGTTTCGGTCCTAAAGGATCTGGTGGTGGTTTGTGGGGAGCTATATCCGGTGGTATCTTCCTAATAGGACTTATAGTGTTATGGTACTATAATTTTTGGTGGCCTGGAATTCTTATTCTGATAGCATTGATGGCCATCATAGGTGGCGTAGTGTCTTACTCACGGGGAAGGTAAAGACATTTAGTGTAACCTTAATGCATGCATGCAATATCCTGAGATGTTACTTTTCAGAGGAGTTACGGGCAAATAAAAACTATAGCCGTTTTAAGAGAAATAGCAAAAAATCTTACAGCTACATACATTACGCTCTTTAATAAGCCAAGTTTTGTTGAGCATGCAGTAGTTTAATAAAATGGTGCTCCGGCTGAGCACTGAACTATTTCGTTCAAATCCCTAACAACACATTAAACCAAATCAGTGCAAGAGTTTCTTAACATATTATGTTTAACCTGAAGAAGCCCGAAAGACTATTTAAAGAAGTAAATCATCGCTGCCCTTCGTAACCTTCTGAATTTTTCTATCTCTACCTAGGAATACAGTTCCTTCTGGTGACGTATTCAAACTTAGCTTCAATTAAGCCTTTAGCTTTTTGTCAACAAAGCCTCAAAGAAAGCTTTGTTTTCTTCTTGTGTAAAGAGTATTTGATCTCCCAGCTCTTTTATTAGCTTAATCACGCTCAACAAATAGTAGAGTTTTTCGACTTCCCCAGACTTTAACATGTCAATAATAGTATCGAATGCAAACCATTTTTTCGTAGCTGAAACTAAGACGTTCGATTTGCCCGCCTCTCGCTTCTGTGGAAGCACGACTGGCCTACCATCCTTCGCATACTTATTGAACTTCCTCACATAATAACCAACAGTGCTCCTAGGAATTCCTGTCCTCAGATGGATCTCACTGACAGTGTTGCCTTTTTCCCACTGTTCGTAAATAATTGCGTTTCGATCAGGATTTGTCTTATACATATACTACACAATATCCTATGGGATATTCATAAGATTTATTTCTTTCTATAATTAGCTAGCTACTCTCCGTTTCAAATGCATACATCAGTCTCTTTGTAATTTATTCCAAGTTGGTTTCTTATGCTGTCTTTAAACTTTATTAATCGAAAATTTTTAGACATATTGTAAACTTCCCATAAATGACATGTTTCATAATTTCTGCGAATTTTAAAATAGAATATTTTCTCCTTACTAGAGAGATTATTCCTGTGAATATAGTTCATTCTACCAATCCATATTGACTCAGTAATCAAAGGATTTATTGTTTCAATTAATTTAATCGGGTCATAATCGAGAAATGGTTCAATAGACACACTAGTTTTGATGTTTGGGTATCTTATTTATTTCCGCGCGCGTAGAGATGACCTTTACTTTTGGGCATAGACCACATTTTCCCCTCATCGGGGTTCCATTTTGAACCTGCCTGATTAAGGATAATGCTGTATCCTCGAAAATCTTTCGTAGATTGTAGTATTCGTTCTCAAACTCCACGATTTTCTTACAGACATCTGTGTTTCCTTTCGCCTTTTCTTCTTGCAAAACAAACTGTCTTATTGGTTCAAATTCGTTTTTGCTATCAAGCGTGTATGCGCCGATCTTCATAGTGTCATCTTCATGGACTTCTAGTTTTTTTTGAAATTGAGGTTTTCGACCTCTTAATGTATCTTTGATATCGTGGCTAACTCTTTCTGCTATGGCTTTTGCTACTTCTGATCTACGATTTTCCAGCAACTTCAACGACGTGGACAAAAGTCTGTTCTTAACTTCTTCGGTGAATCCGTGTTCCAAGTCATCCATTTGCTTTCTGAGTTCCTCAGCCGTTTGATAGATATGGTGAACCTCGCGGTAACCTAGCTAGTAAAGTGGTGCTCCGGCCGGGATTCGAACCCGGGTCGACGACTTTCTTCTGCTTAATAGCTTCGAGAGGCCGTCATACATGGTCCATTAAATGTTTAACCGGACTATACTACCGGAGCATAAATTGAGATATCTTGTTTGGGTACCTAAATATTTCCCTTTAAATCTTCCGATAAATTTGGACTACCCTTAACATTTATATTTTATCATGTTTTTCAATGCTAATTTTGTATGCATTATTAATAATACACTCATTTGTTTGTTATTCATGTCAAGATGAATAACATTAAGTTTTTTTTGAACGAGTTACCTATAGAGAAGATTCTTTCTGAATTAAGTTCTGAATTAACAACAAATTTTGTTTCTTCATAATCTTCTTTAAAAATGAGGTAAAATGTTTATCCAGAAATGTTGTGTCCAAAAATTAAAAAATGTATAGAATATAAAACCAAAAGAAAATACTCCTTTACTGAGAAATTCAAATGTAAATATAAAGAATATTGGTCTGATTGTCATATTTATTTCAGGAAAATCCAAAGACGTCTTAATAACGTGGAAATGGAAAAATGATATTACAACTTCGTAAAATGGCTTCATACATTTAATGTTGAAAAGTGAAACTCAATGCACCGAAGAAATTAATCACGAAGCTCAAATAAGAGATCGGTTGCATTTCTCTCAAAAACTTGCCAGTTTTCTCCTATCATCCATATAAATTTGGAAAACGCGAAAAACGTAAATTAAGCTAACTAACATGACTTACTGTTTTTGAATTTAAAGGTGAGATTAAGCTATGGTTCATTTTTCCATAATTTTTCTTGCAGCTATTCCTATATCTCTTTCCTTCACAGTTTTTCTTCCAGCGTGCATAGCATAATCAATTGCCTCACTCGCTATTTTAACACCAATATTTTCAAGTACCTTAGCTAATTCCTCTGCAGCTGCTTCGCTCACTCTCTCTGCACCAGCTTTTTTACATATTCTATGCATGGGTGCTGTAGCTAATTCACGGTTAACCATTCAAAGCCCTCCGTAGTCTCTTTTCCCCGAGCCACTATTTAATATTTATCATTTAATATTCGTTTATCTTCCCATTAATCGTTTCACCAAAAAAAAAAATTAAAAGTGAACGCGATAAAAGGCGCGTTTGAATGACTAATGTTTAATAAGTTGTAAGGTACATAGAAGTGAAAGTCTTTCAATTGGAGGGAACGTTAGCGCTTGGGTAAGGTGCGACCAGACCGAGTGAAGAAAACAGCTCGCGAGTTAATAAGTGCTTTTCCTAACAAATTTACTACCGATTTTGACAAAAATAAAAAACTTGTTCAAACTCTTACAAACGTATTCTCCCCAAGATTAAGAAATAGAATAGCTGGATACGTTACGAGGTTAATCAATATTAAAAACGCTACTGAACCCAACGAAACGGAGGAAACTGAAAAATCCTTTTAGGATATTATAACAAAAGACAGGTATTCAACTTTTTATAGATACAAGCGTATAATATCCCGCGAAGAGGAAGTTTGAGTGACATCAAAATTTTTTTTAAATCTTAAAATAGGAGATAAAAAATGGAGAATGAAACAGTTCGAATAGAAAAACACGTTTTGAGTATTGAACAATCAAAAGATTTAGTAATAGTAAACATTCAGCGCATTGATAAACAAAATATAACCGATATCGACATACAAGAACTACAACAAATATTTAACGACATGGGAAAATGGGAAAATTTAATGAAGACAGGAATTAACTTCCTAAACGAATTAGGAATTACACCAATTACCAGAATAAATAAGGAGTTCTATCAAAGAGAATTTGGAGCTGAAAAATATAATGGTAAAGTCGAAAGAGAAAAAGATCCTTCAGGAAACGAAATTGTAAAAGTTATATTTGAACTTACAGAAGACGAACTCCACCGACGAGAAAACCAAAAAATGAAAACAAGTTTATCTGAAGAGGAGATTAAAGAACAGATTCAAAACATTCCAAAATGGAGAATGTTAACAAAAACTATTAATCACCTTAAAACATTAAACTAAAAAACATTTTTTAACATTTAATTTAATCATGTGGAAGCATTGAATTACTAAATACATGCATGCGATAGATACTATGAATCTTTCCTGTTTCAATTCATTATTTCTGATGTAAAATGTATCTGTTTATAATAAATACTTTAAATGATTAATATTAAATCAGGAAATCATTTAAGGAGAAATAAAAATGCCTGGATATGAAGCTCGGTTCGTTGTAGACACGCATGTTCACATAACAACATTGTATAAGCGTATAGCGAAAAGTAAAACCTCGCTGGGGGGCGGTTGGATTTATGAGACTTATGATAACTCACCACTTTGCCTCTACGATATGAAGAGGTATGGTGTTGACATGTGCCGTTTACTTCCAAGTTGGACCGGTACGACTAACGAGATGCAAGCTATGCTGGTGGATAAATATCCTGATAAATTCTGTGCAAGTTGCAGTGACCAGACACTTAAACTCAAGTGCGCACGAGGAGAAACAAAATGGACTCTCGAAGCAGCAGTTGAAGAGGTTGAAGCAGCATTAAAGACAGGTAAGTTCGTAGGTATCGGCGAATTCGTTCCTATGAATCGTGACCGAAAGAAGATATATACGTTCAGGGAACGCTTGGACGAATTCCGCAAGTTTATGGGTCTAGCCGCGAAATACGGTGTCGTTTTAGATTTTCATGAATGGAGCGGAGCAGCATGGGGTGCTGGTGCTACTGCAGGATATGCAATACTACGTAAAATTTCTGGGGAATACCCAGATGTAAATGTTGTCCTCATGCATGGTGGATATTCAAGTGGTGGATTCGTTCAGGGACCAGATCTTATACGAGCAGCATGTAGCGTAGCAGGAGGCGGAAATGTATATCTCGAAACAGAAAATTGGCTGGCTGAGTACTTTGAGATTGCGCTGAAGAATCCAAATGTTGGTGCAACTCAACTCATCTGGGGAGGAGATTATGGTAACTGCCCTCAATACTTCTTAGCCCGTCAGGGAGGAAAATATTTGGGATCAGGTGGTGCACATGGTGGCGTCGCCTCAAAATTCCCAACTCCACCTAGATACCAAAGTGACTGGTGGGGATGGGCACTCTACCAAATTCATAAACTCAGAGACTTGAATCTAGCAACTCAAGACGAGATCAATCTCATTCTAGGCGGAAATGCAGCCAAGGTATTCAAACTCAAAGTGCCTCACCCGCGGATGTTCCCGTGTGGAAGACCTGACCTCTATGGTATCCACTGGGA
>JAGLRI010000058.1 GCA_023136395.1 Candidatus Bathyarchaeota archaeon
ATTGCCTCGGATTCTTCAGAAACATGTATCCTAACGCGTCTGAAAATGCGTCTGCAATTGCAATGGTTAATATTCCACCAATAATTACAGCTTTAGATCCTGAGAAGGAATGTAACCCAACCATTAATCCAAGCGTTGTTATTGTTGCAGAGGTTAAACCAAAACATAATCCTGTTTTCAATGAATGTTTCATCCCGATAACCTCTCAATTTAAAAAAAAAAGCAAGTTATCTATCTTTTAAACTTTGTTGCATGCAAGGTTCCCCGAAGGTCCACAAAAAAAGACTCGCAATATATGAACAAAATATGATTAATCATTCTTTTTACTAAATTAAAAGCGGCAATATAGTTTGGAATTGCATGCATGAAGCACACTAAGGGTTTTCTTGCTAAGTGGGGTGATTTGATCCTTTTTTCAGAGAATGTAGATATTACTATGCTGTTTTTTATCCAGTATTTTGGAGTCAAGAATATTGTTTGCGAAAAGTATAATACCTATCTACAGCTTCTACCTGAGAAGGTGAATAAGCGGTGGCTTGGACTCGTCTTGGCCTTGCTCTCTACATATTCGCAATCATCAACTTCTTCGGGTTTTTTTATAGTTTGTTGCAGGAATATTTCATAAATGTAGCCATCTCCTTAGCGACCTACCTGATTTTGTTGATCACCAGTGCAAATATAGAAGAGAGTTAAAATCACCATTAAGGTTTAAGATAGTTGTTGAACCACTCCAGAAAACCATTACTTGAAATGGTGTGTTGTTCTTCAAATGTAATCTTAGCTGAATTATCTTTCAAGTGTCCTCCTAACACTCCGAACCTAGTCATGTGGTCTCCTATCTTTGAAATTGTTGTTTCGTCTAGGAATCGCATGTGATTTCCACCTTCAATTTCAACAAATCTTTTCTTTTTTGAAGAGAGATCCGCGAAGAAGTCTTTTACATTTTCTGGCGGTATTATTCCATCATTACTACCTATTTGAAGCTGGGTGGGAATAGAAATCCCAAAAATTTCTTTTGGAATGGATAAATATTCTGGTAGTATTGCTGGAGCTAACCCTACAATACACCTAATTCTAGAATCCTTGCTTCCCGCTATTAATGTTCCTAATCCACCCATGCTATGACCCATAACTCCAATCTTTCCAGGACAAATCTTATTGTGTAATGAATTTTCAGAAAATAAATAATCTATTGCACTACTAATTCCATCCGACCACTGGTGTGGATTAAAAGTTAACTTTGAAGGCACCGTGAAGATCAAAACAAGATAACCTTGACTTGCAAGAAAATCTCCAATCCAACTATACCACTCTTTCTGAGCCCAGAAACCATGAGCAAAAACAATAGCTGGATGAGTAACATTCAGTTCTTCAGGAGGATAAAAAAGAGTAACACTATAAGTTCCCCACTTATTCTCAAAAAATTGGGTTAGCTTCCCGTCTTTCGTTACAATTCCTCCCAAATTAAACTAAAATATTAAATAATTAGAGTTTATGAATTCTAAATCTACCCTATAAAATTTTTCCTCTGAAGAATTTTCGTCGTTTAAGGAAACAGTAAACGAATGCATGCATTTTAACTTGAGAGATTTTCACATAACTAGCTCCTGTAGGGAGGGATAATTCATTTTTACCCTCTATATTTCTGGTTCATAAGTATTTTTTATATTTAATACCTAGATTTCAAAGCACTATCACTTCATAATTAAAATTTGGGTAAAATTTAGGGGACGAGCTAATGGTGAAACGAAAAATATTCTCCACTGTTTTTATTTGTTTTCTGATTATTCCGTTTTTACTTTCTTTACCTACAATCGGTGCTCAAGATTATGGTTATACTGGAATTCATGACCCTGACTTTCTTATGGAAGATATTCCTCCCTTTGAAACATGGGATGGAACCTATTTACTTTGGGATGTCTCCAGTGAATCAGAACAGGAATCTTGGGAGTGGCTTAATCAGGCTTGGGAGTTTGGACCCTACCCCTCTTTTAAAGTACTCCTGTGGAATGGAACTGAAGTCACCGATGACAATTTTATTCCATTGGGGGAGGAAGGGAAATTCAAGTGTGTGATAGAGATAAATAAGGCTGTTTTTGCTGGAATGACTAAAGGAGGCAGCGAAGTAACACTTGGAAGAACTGGTCTCCATTGGCACATGAATTTGAAGGATCCTGAAAACGGAACAGAGCTTGGTTGGGCTTCTGTAGATATGATGTATGTTTACAACTCGAGTACACACGATTGGAAAGAGGCTGATACTTGGCATGTATCTAGTATGATGTATAACAAAAGTTCGGTTGTAACCGACATGGGAAAGCCTCCACAACCAGAAGCGGAACAGAATTTTTTTGTTTGGGATGAGTCGAACAGCTCTACGACAGAAGATTATTTAAAGTGGACGATAGAGTTCGTTGGCTTCTTCAACGAAACGGTCACTCCAACGGGTCCTTTCTGGGTTAATTTGGAAGTTACTGATTCTCAGAATAACTGGATAGATTTTGGGTATGCTGCTTGGAGTAGTGGTGTTTCTCCTAATCGAGGTGTAGCCGTTGGTGTACCCGGTCTATTTTTCGGTGGTTATGATGAAACGTGGAGTTTCCAGAAGCTAGACGTAGAAAATAGAACAGTATATTCTGTATCTAGAGGGTCGCTTTGGAAGATGCGGGTCAACGTGACTTCTGATGATTTGGCAAATGTGACTCTGGCCATGCATCTTCCCTGGGATATGGTTACTTACGTGAATCGGACTGATTGGCACCAGGAGACAAGAATTGAAAAAGGTGGGTGGTTGTACAATGAGACCGCGGGAACGTATTATTGGGATCCTGATGTCAATGTCACTAGCACTGTCCAAGTGTATGGTCCGTTCCTTGAAAAACATTGGATTCATACAACTCGGGAGCCTAAAAGAGTCGGTGTCACTAGACGCATAGATGATAACAATTTCATAGAAGAAACTATCGAAGTCTGGCCCGATAAGATTTTCTTAGTTTATGATCATGTAACTCACAGCTTCACAATGAAACAGGGGTACTCCTACTGGGCTTATGATCCAGATAGGGGCTATGATCGAGACTATACAGTTATGGAACCAGTGAACACTTCGGACCCAGCTACCCGTTTCTACAATCTATCCATGGATGATTGTAGTTGGAGTCAAATCGGTGAAGGCGAATACATGATAGAATTTGTAGGCAGTTTCTCGGATACAACTTATTCAGAGCAGAGTGAATACTGGATTGAAGAACCCCGGATTTATACCCTCGATGGACATCAGATATGGTGTAACTGGGAAGAAATCTCCCCATCCGACTTTCAGATAGCGGTAGACAGACTCGTGTGCGTTACAACTGTATTTGATAGTCGAGGACGTGAGATCAAGTGGGGAACCCTTCAAGTTGATCCCGGCAGCTTCTTCACAATTCAAGGTAAATTGCAAGGAGTAGGTTTGACATACGATGACATAGACGGCGTAGGCTTTACTTTGTGGGGATGGGGTGATGAGAAGTGGATTTCCAGGAATGAAAGTCGCCACTCAGAGGTTGAGATGAGGCTCATCAAGGATCTGACAACGGGTGTCATAACTTCTGTAACTTATAACCGTACATTGAGGGATGCTTACCTCTACGGTTCATACCAGGACTGGATAATGGTAAATGTCACGGATTGGCACCAAGAATATAATGCAACTATCGGAGCATGGGAGTGGGTTAAGGCCCCCAACATGATCTGGAATTGGACGACTTTGACAGGATGGCATTGGGAGCATCTTATCTTAAATCAAACTGAGTACGCCCTCAATGAGGCTTCTCCTGACATTTGGATCAATACGCAGGATAACTGGCTTCCAAATGAAGATCCCACTTACATCGTAAAGAAGTATAATGCGACTTCAGAGGAACTTACCGCTCATACTTACGCTGAATTGTATTCGGCAGATATTTCCCTCATTGAGGGAATAGCAACGGTGGATTTAAACATAACTTTCTCAACTGATGTCCCACAAACTAGATACTCGTGGAATCTAAATTTCTTAAATACAACTTTTGGTGTGGATTGGAGCCAAGGGTGGGGCATGCATGAAGTAACTTCTTGGACCACCGAATCAACCTACTACATTAACGAAACAACCACGGATAATGAACCTTGGTACATTACACGACCTGAGACACCGTTCTACACGATCTTCAATGGGAAGAGGTACAATTTGGAAGAAATTCCTTACATCACGATAGATGGAACCGATTATCCCATTCAGGTGAAGACTGATTACGATTGGGGGATGGATGAAGATAGAACTGAAGTTCTCATATGGGACCAATACGATCCTACCATCGATGAGCAACCAAGATATTATCTTCTTTTAAATGGGACAAAGGTCTCTGTGCGGGAAGGCTATGTGGCTTCAATTAGAACCATCACCCTAAATACTACAGACATATACCAAATAGATGAACCGCTAACTGATGGTTACGAAATAGAAGCAAACGACCAAGATTTCCTAGCCAATGGAACCATTTTGGAGACTTTTATGGATCACGCCGAACAAGACTGGGGAAAAAGCTTCAGGTATCAGCCGAATCCCGAAGGAGAACCCTGGTGGTGGGAGTGGATGCATCCCTACTATTACGAACTTCTTGACGGAACTCGTATATACCGGAACCAACCCTTTGAAACACAAAATTATAACTGGACAACTAATCGATGGGATCTTTCTAACACTGCATATTACGATGAAAGCGCTACCAATATCATGATTAAACGCTTAGGGCGTGGTGTCCTCTTAAACAATACATTACTCGCTCTTCTCCACGATCACGCTTCATGGTGGCAACCCCTTCCAGATGGTACAGGATACTATCTGACAATGAATGGGATAACTTACGAAGATGGTGTAAAACAATACAATGACGACTATGCAGGCACCGCTATCGTCCATGAAGATCCGTGGGAAGTGCCTGAAGATCAACGTTTCGTCTTCATTAATGGAGAGAAATATCTTTGCAGAGACTGGCCAGAAGACTACTATGAGGGCACTTACGAGGATCAAACAATCATCATAAAGAGTGGATGGCGAGGTTACGTACGCAACTTCTACTACACTCTCTGGGCTGACGATGACGCACGTGAAATGCCCTATCCTGAGGCCGGAGCCACCTCCTGGTGGGACCTGGAAGGAACTGAATCAGAGGGGAGGAAGTTACCTACTTACAAGTATTTTGTACTCAACGGCACCAAACACGTACTTTCCTTGAGTGAAGACGTTGGTGAAGGCTTCTACATAATGTATGATGAGAGCCGAGAGTCCGTAGCGTGGCCAAAAAGAGATCTAACGAATTATTATTGCTTAATTAATGGGATGGAATTTTGGAACGTGACTCAAACTGGTTGGAACCTCAACTTAGGCACGTACACTTGGAGAGGAGGCTTTGAGGGAACCGTTCCCTTTGTGACAACGACTGGATTTAACGATGAAACTGGTGAGTGGAGGGAGTGGGATCGTGCAGGTATGGATCGAGAAAACGCAACCATGTACCTCACAGCTCCAAATGGCACCCGATACAACCTCCAAACCGCTTTAGCCCTATACGTATGGAAAGTCGATATCGGGGGAAAAATCTACTACACCTTCAACGACTGGACTCAAACAGAACAGACGCTTGACGAAACAGCGGGTGAACATAGATGGAAAAATTACATCATTACGCTAAACGGGACAAGAGTATATTTTGATTGGGAACAGAACCCCGTCAATTTCATACAGGAATACAGAATTCTCATCCCCGGAACAAATTATACCCGGCTCATTCCTTACAGTTGGGGAACAGAATACGTCTTTGACACCATTCACCTACACAACATCACCATAAACAATCAAGTGAGTAATGGAACCTTCTGGGATATAGGGGACAGTTTCTCCACCACTCCCTATTACAGTATGACTACAGGCGTCTTCTACGATAACGGAACCGAAGTTCCTGCTGGAACCCTCTTTAAGGTGATAGGTGGCCCTGCTGGTCCGAGCACAAGAAGTGAATATGACGAAAATTATGCAAGAGACCCAAATAATTGGTGGATTCATCAATTATCGGGTGAAGAAGAGCTTCCGTGGATGGCTGGTTGGAGCATCTTGGCTCAATGGTCTTACATGATAACTTTGGATGGCACCCTTCTGTATTTTGTCGCGGGTACATACCACGATATGGATAGCAAGATGTGGTATCCTCAACAGTGGAATTGGACCGGGGGAATGAACGGGGGAAATAAGACAGTGAAGGTGAAACCAGGAGGATACGCAATTTTCCTCAATGACACAATGCCTGTCGCTGTTACTACAGAATGGACACAATGGATGGAAAACGAGGAATACTTGATAATGGAAAACGGTACCTGGCTCAGTGTACAATGGGATCCAAACCTAAACCGATACATAACGATGATAAACGACAAGTTCTACACTTTCAGAGACGTGCATACATTGTGTAACTTGACAGACTCAGGTATTGAATACAGCGTCTACGATCCTTATCAAAGAATTAGAGTGAGGGAACATTGGGATCGATGGAACCGAATGTTAAGCCCGAGTCCTAGGTTGACGACAACAATATCTGAGGATTGGTTACAAAATTGTCTCTGGATGAACTCTGCTTCTGATTCGGTTCTCTACGACACAAGCTACTACCTTACAAACGCTTCAGATCAGAGCAGACTCGACCTAATGGCAGTAATTGATTGGTGGAACGAAACTTCCATGGGTGCAAGAAAAGATGCGCTCGAGGGCATTAGAGACGGATGGATTTTGGAAAACAATAAACCTTTATACAACGTTACGATCGACGGACAGGAATATTTTGTGATCGACCCCAGCCCCATTGGCGGAGAAGATCATGCTTCTGATGGGTGGAACAATAGATGGAGTGTGGAGCCTTGGCACGCACTATACAGGTACCCGGAAACCTTCGACGTTACTCTCGACGGAACACCCTACACAATACAATTTAGGCACCAAGGAGCAACTTATTGGGAGGAACGCCCCTTCCCAGAAACTTATCCTGACATCCGTTACTCCTACCGATTAATAGACTTATGTGGCGACTTGGAGGTTGAAGAGGAGTCCCAGTGGAAGGCTGCCCTGAGTGTCACTTTTGGCGGAGAAGATGTTTCAGTTCAGTTAGAGGAGATGAACATTTACAAGAAGCACACAATGTGGGGTGAACTCTACACTTGGAAGCTGACAGAGATGGAAGTGATGACCGTTAGATCAATATGGGACCTAGTTGTCGGCATCCCCGATTGGGGTATGTGGGGTGTTAGGGCTTTTGAAACAGTTCCTGAAACAGGAGCAGTCGACCTTGATGGGGAGCTATCCACTAAAGACGACCAATACTTCGTTAGAAGACTTCACTATGGATCCGACTCTTGGAACCGAACTGAAGACCGGATGTTAATAGAGATCATATGGAATCCAGAGGCCTCCATGAAAGGGGATGAGGTCCACATTAGCGCGTGGACGGGAAGGATGCGTAACTCCTGGAGTTTCGAGTGGAGCGAATACTTCATCTGGTATTATGCGTCCAACATGAGCATTG
>JAGLRI010000059.1 GCA_023136395.1 Candidatus Bathyarchaeota archaeon
ACGTTGGGTAGCGTGCGGGAGTATTCTGCGACTTCTTTAATGTCAATAATGCCTGCAATGTTGAGACCGCAATGACAAACGAAAACTCCAATTCGTGACTCTTCTGACATTTTATGATGTCCTCCAAGAGAGTCTTTTGTTAACCGTTTCTCGCGTCTTTGTTAGGCTCTTTGCTTTTAATTCCTTACACATTTCTTTTGTAGACGCTAACTTTTCAAGGGCTTTGTTCCATGCTCCTGATTTAACTAGTGTGTGATGTACATATGTCCGTTGAAGGTCGAGAGCGCCTTCTTCTGGACAAACATATTTGCATACGCCGCAATAGATGCAGGTTAACTCGTTGACGTTCACTTTGTCATTCTCAGAAAGGTAGAGGGTTGTCTCTATTGGACAAACGTCAAGGCAATCCTGACACCCCTCTGGACACTTCTCTTGATTTATCTTGAGATTTCCAAGGAACATTTTTCTCACACGGATGGCATCGTCGGGGCATCTCATTTCACACAATCGGCAGCATGGACAGTGCTCGTCATCTAAATCCAAAACAACCCTGAGGTTTTCCTTATTAGGCCAGGATTCAACGTCTTTAACTTCTTCTCCCTCTGGGGTCAACACACTCACCTTGATAAGCTTTAAGGGGCAAGCTTCTTCGCACTCAACACAACCCGCTTCACACTTCTCTGTGTCGATCTTGATTTCACGAATCAGCTGCGGGAAACTTTCGGTTTTTATAACGGGGATTAGTTGTTCACCGTCAACTTTCAATTTCAACGCCCCAAAAGGACAAATGGAATT
This sequence comes from Candidatus Bathyarchaeota archaeon, assembly GCA_023136395.1. Lineage (GTDB taxonomy): Archaea > Thermoproteota > Bathyarchaeia > Bathyarchaeales > Bathyarchaeaceae > JAGLRI01. The sequence goes on from JAGLRI010000059.1 coordinate 796, forward strand.
ACATATCCCACAGAAATGACATTTCTGTTCATCAATATCAATAACAGGTAGCTCCGCTTTCTCCTGATCCACCTTAGGTGCTATCTTAATTTCAATGGCCTCTTTAGGGCATACCTCTTTACATATCCCGCAGCCAAGGCACCTATCTCGGTCTAAAATTAACATATAATTTTTTGCATGTAAAATTCTTTCAATGACAAGTTCGTTATCCTTTTCAGTTTTAATAAGTTTCATAGGCATTTTTTTCCACCATTAAAAGAGAACTTAAATCCTTCCTTTAAAGTAATTAGTTACCGCAAAGCTAGTATTTATATAAATAGGTTGTTGCGAATGAAACTTTTGCTCAATCGATTTTAAGATGAAGATGAATTTCCCAAATATTTACTGATTGTATGCATACCTCTGTTTTTACTATTTGGTTGTCTTCTTCAGTTGGCTCCGATACATTTCAATTATTTCATTAACAGACGTTGAATCCTCTGGAGATTTATCTGTACGCCAACGACCCGTAAAGCGGGGGAAACGTATGGCTAATCCTGATTCCTTTCTTATATTGTTGAAAGCGCAAGAATGGACTGGACTTAGTGTGATTTCGTCTCCTATGACCTCCATTACTATGGCTGGTTTAAACCATATATCTGCTTTTAAAATTGAGTCAACTCGAGCGTTTTTATGTGTTGTAATGTGTTTGTTGAACATCTTTAGCATGTTTTTTAGATTATTATCAGTAAAACCTGATCCTACTTTGCATACAGTTCGAAATACGTCATTACTTTTGTCGTATGCTGTTGTCAACAATGCTCCATAAGTTCCTGCTCTTTTCCCCCTGCCCATAAATGCACCTACAACAGTCAAGTCAACAGGCTCAATCATTTTGCTTTGATAACTTCTCTTCCACTTGACCCAAAGCCAAGATCTCGCACCAGCTCTATAAATCGAGTTCAAACTGGTAGATTTGATAATCAGCCCCTCGCATCCTTTCGATATAGCTTCATCGAAGAATTTTCTTATTTCACTTGGGTTCCTACTAATTTTTGAAGGAGTTATCAAAAATCGTGTTTTTTCTTCAACAATTTCTTCAAGTTTCTTCCTTCTTATGGTATATGGTTTTGTGGTCAAGTCTTCACCATCAACATATAGGCAATCAAATAAGAATACCGCCACAGGAATTTTTTCCGCCATTTCCTTAATCCTATATTTCCGTCTCCTCTGCATGAGTTCTTGAAAGGGCTTTAATTCTCCTGTATCTGCTTGAATAGCAACTCCTTCTCCCTCCACGATCGCTTCCTTTGCTTTGATGGAAGATACTGCTAGCTGAACAACATCAGGATACATAGAGGTAATGTTTTCTAGCCTCCTTGAGTAAATATTCACCCGCTTATCCTGTTTGTGGAGTTGAAACCGCTCCCCATCAAGCTTGTATTCAGCAGAACATTTTCCTGCTAACTTTCCAATAATTTCTTCAACTGTAGAAAGCCTCTGAGCCAACATCATTCTAACCGGTTTTCCAACAACAACTTTTGCTTCCTTAATACCATCTATTCCCTTCCAAGCAACGGTCTTAGCAACATTTCCTAAATCGCTTGTAATATTATATGTGCGTTCAAGTACACCTCTATTTTCCTTTGATCCAGTAAACGCTATAGCTAAAGCGTCGAGTAATGTCATATCTCCTATGCCGAGTCTAAGTTGGCTAGTAACTGTCCGTATGATGTATCTGGCTTCTAATGGAAGCGCGTCCATTATGAGCGTTGCCAATTTTTCTATCTTTCTCTTTGAACTCCCGGGCCCAGACGCCTTTGAAACTTCATCAAGGGTATCATAAACTTTTGTAACCGTTAATTGAGTTGTAGGCTCCCTCAGTCTATTCATTTTAAGTAGATTTTCGGTTGAAATCCCTAAATCTCCCGTTTTTTTAATGTTTTCCATAATGTCTTCTGTTGATATTTGGATTGCAAGTGACACCGCTTTTGCAGCCATTTTTTCAGCTATTCCAATTTCAGGAAGACCCATCCAATTAGGGTGCAGTTTTCCCTGTGTTAAATAAATAACTTTATCTATTATCTCAATGGAAGTATGCTCGAGAAGTTCAACCAAATAATCTATCATTTCCAGCCTTTTTGTAGTTGCCTCAATTTTTTTATAAACGTCAGCAATGAGGGAGTACTTCAATGCAACCACGTTCTACTTTAAAATATTGAGCATATATAAAAATAAAATATAAGTTGAATTAGATCCTAATATTTCCCGAAACCTTTTCGTTTTTTTCATTTCTAAAAGTTTTCATGGTGTATGATATCCTTCATTGATCTTCTTTGTCGAGTCCTTGGTTTTTCGGTAGGGTGACCCACAGGAACTATGGCAACAGGTCTCACTCCCATGGGCACATCCAATATCCTTCTTATCTCTTCCTCATAAAAAGCGCCGATCCAGCATGTACCTAATCCTAGAGCGTATGCGGCTAAGAGAAGGTTTTGTATAGCTGCTGCCGTATCTTGTAAGCAATAAAGAGTTTTACCTCGACTACCGTATCCCCATTCTGAATGCTTTTCGTTAACGCAAACAACGATAACAACCGGAGCTTCTTCTATGAACGTTTGATCTAAGGCAGCTATTGACAGCTTATGTTTTATTTCTGCGTTACTCACAATAATGAACTCCCAAGGTTGAATATTTCCCGCTGATGGTGCCCATCTCATAGCATCTATTAACTTCTCAAGTTCTTCCCTCGTAATTTTCTCTTTTGAATAAGCTCTAATGCTTCTCCTTTTTTTAATCGCCGTAAACACGTCCAAAAGGGTTCATCTCCTCCAATATACATGTGTTTCACCTTTGTAATTTAGGGATATGCGAAGTTGGCTACATACAATTGATTATGTGTTCACCGAAAACTTCAGAATTAAGTGACAGAATGTATAATCATTTATCCTTATTCTTGCGTTTAAAAGCGCGGTTTATCCGGTTAAAGGCTTTCTTCACATTTTTTGGATTCAATACAAGAAACTTGTATTCATTAACGTTACGATCCTTGAGCTCTACGTCGTCGTTACTAATACGTAGGATTTTTTCAAAGATCTCAGCAATCTCCTTTTGTACTTCATCGGTGATATCTTTAGCAAGTTCTCCTTTCAAATAGGCGTGTAGGTAAACTTTCTTGTATGCTAGAGACTCTATGAATTTTAAATCCTCTATGTCTACAAAAGTCGCGCCGAATGCTTTATCAACTTTAGAAACATCCAATTAACTTCATCCTCGCAATATAAAATAACAATAAGCATTTCTTTTTTTAAAAGCTGTGGTAGTTTTAGGGTTTTTGGTTGGTTTAGAAGACGGACTTTGGCTAAATGTTTATTTATTGGCAACATTAATAGGGCTCTAAGAAAGATGAGAAAGCACTTCAGACGGAGATGATTACAGAAATATGTTCATTCGTATTTTGAAAGAAACCTCAGATGAGCTGAGGATAGAGATTGAAGGTGAAGGCCACACCTTCTGCAATCCCTTACAAAAAATTTTGTTAGAGGATGAAGAAGTTGAAGTTGCGGGATATGATATCCCGCATCCTCTGTTTACAAAAACTATCCTTTACATTCACACTAAAGGAGAGCGGAAGCCAAAAACTGCCCTAAGAGAAGCATTGAATAAATTAAGAGAGCGAAGCGATGATTTTAAAAGCGCTTTTGAAAAGACGCTAAAAAAAGAGTAGGGTATTTTTCTCCTTTTCTTACTGTGTACGATCGATAGTTAATCTTTCTTTGATTTTACCGAGTAAAAATGTGAAAGCCTTAACGGCTTCTCTCCGTTCTCTTTCTCTGGTGATTAGATTTTCTACATTTATCTCAGAGGATAATATAGAAACGAATTCCTCTAACGAGAACAAATTATGAAGCCAACAGTAAACAAGTAACGCCTCAACGGCGTTGCTTAAAGCATGACTACTTAAGCGTTTGGGTAATGAGGAATCACGTAAACCTGAATTTTTAATAGCTTCAACCAAAACTTTACCTTGCACCCTTCCACCTAAGGGTTTTCCTACAACCTTTGATTTTGCTAATGAATAAATGAAATTTACGAATGTATCGCCTAAGGCAGCGAAGCCCTTATCTTGCATAATTTCATTTAAATTATTGGTGTTAATCTTTTTCAGATCACTCGACAAGTACATCACCTGTATTAACTAACTAAACATTTATCCCTCCCTTTATCATGTAAACGTCATTATTTTAAAAGTATGAGAATACGATTGAAAGATGTAACCTTATTTATTGCGAAGTCATATATTGAAATCCCTATTAATGAAAGTTTATATTAATGATGAATGCAATTGATGAGTCTTATAGGACAAAGGAGAAGCGATGAAAAATTAGGCATATGCAGAAGTTTTTGCTTCCATCTCCAATTCAGCCACCGATACGAGATGCAATAGCTAAAGCATCGGAAAGAGAAGAAAAAGGATTACCCACTATCGATTTCAGTAGTGGAAACGTAGGAAAATTACCTTTTTATCAAGAATTTTTCACTAAAATGGATATAGAAGTAAATGAGAATTTGCCAGAAGGATTGCGATTTGTTGCTGAGGCAGTAAAATTAGGAATTAAAGATTCCTTCTATCCTAACCCGAGGGCATTAGCATATTCCCCAACTGGGGGCACCGATCGAGTTAAGAAACAAGTAATAAATTATTTTAAGGAGGTTCATGGGGTCCCATTAGCTGAGAATGATACTGCTAACGTAATAGCCACAGCTGGAGGACAACAAGCAATGGCCGCTGCTCTCCGAGCAATTAACGCGGATACGAATATCTTCTTATCTCAATGGGACTATGCAGCCATACCCGGAATAATTAAGGATAATAATTGTAACGAAGTTCGAGTTGAAGTAAATGATGATTTATCCATTAACAAAGCTGATTTCGAGGAGAAAATTACTGATGAATCGGTTTTCTATATAAGCATGCCTAATAATCCAACAGGATATGTATCACCTCAAGAATTAGAGTTTGTTGTGAAACTAATAACAGATAGCGGTGGAGGGGTGATATGGGATGCCCCATACATATTTACAATTTTGAAATTAACTCCAACCAAAGCAGAATTCAATAAAGAATTCCTAAGGGAAAAAATAGAGGATTTTAAGAAAATATCTTCAAAATATTATGAAGACATGTGCATTCTCTCAAGTATTTCAAAAACTTGTCTAATGGCTGGAATAAGATTCGGTTTCGCAACCGCAAGTACCCATTGGATAAGCTTAATGAACGCTATACTAGGAAGGGAGAACCTTAGTAGCCCCACAGCTTCATTCATCACAGGCAACCACGCATTAAGAATGTTTTTGCAAAATCCAATTTCCCATGAGTGGGTATGTAATATTTTAGCTGAAAGACTAACGCTGCTCATCGAAGAGGATCTACCTTTAATCTTGCCAAAGAATGGGGTGTTTGGTGGACTTTATGCTCTAGTTAAGACAAATGGAGTGGATGGCACAAAATTTGCTAATAACTTCTTAGATAAGTATGGAATAGTCACCGTTACAGGAAATCCTTTCTTTGGAGGCCCAATTAATGCAATCAGGCTATCAATAGTAGCCACACCTTGGACAGAAGGCGACAAAGAATGGATAAAGAATGTTAATGCATTAAAGAAAGCGTTGATGTAATAGGGCCAGATGATTATTGCAAGTTTGATAATTTAAGCTACATTAACATCCTTTCATTCTTTTCTTTAAGTCTATTCAAACTTGTCAAAGCTAGCTACCCCTCAAGAAAAATTATAAGTGTTGTGTCTCTTTACTTCCTCAATTACCCCTAAAAATAAAGAAAAAGGTTGGTAGACTCTATGTCTGAAGGAAACATTGTAACGTTTCGAGGCATAAAATCAGAAATTAGGGTTTTAGGTATCGATGATGGAGCTTTCATCGCTCATACAAAGGGAATGGTTGACATAATTGGGGTTGTTTATCGCGGGGGTTACTGGTTTGACGGAGTTATGCGAACAAAAATCGAGATTGATGGGATGGACGCAACCGAGAAGATGGGTACTATGATAAATGGTTCTCCTCACTTTTCTCAACTTCGAGTTATTGTTTTAAACGGTGTCACCTTTGCAGGTTTCAATATAGTAGACATAAAGAAACTTTCCAATACAATAGGATTACCTGTAATAGCAATTGTGCGAGAAAAGCCTGATTTCAAGAAAATAAAGAGAGCCCTTAAGCATTTACCTATGTACGAAAAAAGATGGAAGATAATCGAAAACACCGGAAAAACGATCAAGGTCCACACAGGGAAAACTGAGGGAGTTGTATACATGCAGATTGCCGGAATTTCAGAGATAGACGCAAAAAAGATCGTGAGAAACACATCGACACGAAGTAACATTCCTGAGGCATTACGAGTAGCACACATTATAGCTTCGGGATTAACAAAAGGGAAGGAAAAGATTTAAAAGACTCCAAGAAACTACGAGAGAATTTAGTGATGAAAAATGGAGTTCTGTCCTGTTTGTGGAAAGAGATTAGCTCCCACTCGGAAGAAAGGAGAGGAACAAAATAGTCTCCTACTTTCTTGTCCAAAGTGT